>NZ_JAELTZ010000012.1:0-112635 GCF_016429115.1 Aquitalea sp. ASV15
AGCAAGGGGCTGTCGCCGGGGACGTGGCTGTGCTCGCACCACAGCAGGGTATCGTCACGCCATAGTTCGCTGGCTTGCTGCCACAGGCCGCGATTGAAAGCTGCACCACTGGCCGGGCGTCCCAGGCAGATCACCTCGCCCGCCAGCAGGCGGGCATCGCCATGCAAACGGAAGACGTTGTCCAGCCGCACGCTACTGCCGGCAAACAATATGGTTTCCTGCGGCAGCCATTCCAGCAGGCTGCCTGACTGCTGGCGCACTTGCAGCTGCTGGCCGGCCTGCCGAGCAAAACTGTCATACCATTTGGCCGCGCCAGGGCTGGTGAGCAGTACCTGGCTGCCTGCGGCCAGGTCAATGTCCAGTGTCAGCGTATCCCCACCGGCCATACCACCGGGCGGATGCACCACAATGTGCTGGCACTGGCCATGCGCGTCGATGAAGTGCTTTTGCACCCGCAACGGCCCCTGGTGACGTCGATGCACCGGCACTGTGCGGCCCTGCACTACGGCATAGCCCAATTCCAGTGCGGCATGCCAGCCGGCTTGCAAACCGGCGGGCAAGGGAATGGCCATGCTCAGCGCATTCGGATTCATCAGCAGTCAATCAGCAAGGAGAATGGGGAAAGACACAGCAATTAACATGCCGGTTCAGATGGCCAGCAGTGCGCGCACACCGTCCTGCGCCATGTCGGAACCAGCTCCGCAACGTATCACCTCGCCGCGTGACATCACCATATAGCGATCGGCCAGTGCTTCGGCAAAGTCGTAGTACTGTTCCACCAGCAGGATGGCCATGTCGCGCCGCGCTGCCAGGTTACGGATGACTTCGCCAATCTGCTTGATGATGGAGGGCTGGATGCCTTCAGTAGGTTCATCCAGCACCAAGAGCGAGGGCTGGCTGACCAGTGCCCGGCCAATGGCCAGTTGCTGCTGCTGGCCGCCGGACAGGTCGCCGCCACGACGCTGGCGCATGTCGTACAGCACCGGGAACATCTCGTACACCGAGGCTGGAATGTCACGCCCGGCCTTGCCGCCAAAGCGCGCCAGCCCCATGCGCAGGTTCTCTTCCACGGTCAGCCGGCCAAAGATTTCCCGCCCTTGCGGCACATAGGCAATGCCACGCGCCACGCGCTGGTGCGGCGCACAGCGGCTGATGTCCTGCCCCTGCCAGCGAATGCTGCCGCTCTTGATCGGCAACTGCCCCATCAGGCAGCGCAACAGGGTGGATTTACCCACGCCATTGCGGCCAAGCAGGCAGGTGACCTGGCCGATTTCGGCTTGCAGGCTGACGCGGCGCAGAATGTGGCTGCCGCCGTAGTATTGGTCCAGTTCTTGTATGTCCAGCATGTCAGCGCCCCAGATAGACTTCGATCACCCGTTCATCCGCCTGCACTTGCTGCAAGCTGCCCTCGGCCAGTACCGCGCCCTCGGCCAGCACCGTCACCTTGCCGGCAATGCTGGCGATGAAATCCATATCGTGTTCCACCACCATCAGCGAATGCCTGCCCTTGAGGGTGAGCAACAGCTCGGCGGTCTTTTCGGTTTCGGCATCGGTCATGCCGGCCACCGGCTCGTCCAGCAGCAATAGCTGCGGCTCCTGCGCCAGCAACATGCCGATTTCCAGCCACTGCTTCTGGCCGTGCGACAGCAGACCGGCCTGCCGCGCCCGCTGCTCGCCCAGGCGGATCAACAGCAGCAGTTCGTCGATACGGTCACGCTGCTGCCCGGTCAGGCGAGCGCGCAGGCTGGCCCATACCGAACGCGGCCCGGCCAGTGCCAGCTCCAGGTTTTCCTGCACTGTCATCGCCTCGAACACTGTCGGTTTCTGGAACTTGCGTCCTATGCCCAGCTGGGCAATTTCCGCCTCGGAATGCTGGGCCAGATTGATGGTCTGGCCGAAAAAGGCCGAGCCGCTATCGGCACGGGTCTTGCCGGTAATCACGTCCATCATGGTGGTCTTGCCAGCGCCGTTGGGGCCGATGATGCAGCGCAGCTCGCCTACGGCAATGGACAAGGACAGTCGGTTGAGCGCACGGAAACCGTCAAAGCTGACGCTGATGTCGTCCAGATACAGGATCTGGCCATGGGTGACATCCACCCCCGGCTGCAACAGGCGGCCGCTGGCCGGGGTATCTCCATCCCAGCTTTCACGCTGTACCGCTTGCGAAGTAGTGACGGACATCATGCGTTCTCCTTGTGGCGGCGCAGCAGGCCCAGCAGGCCGCGCGGCAAAAACAGCGTGGTGGCAATGAACAGCCCACCCAAAAAGAACAGCCAGTATTCGGGAAAAGCCACGGTGAACCAGCTTTTGGCTACATTGATGAAACCCGCGCCCAGTACCGGGCCGATCAGGCTGCCACGCCCGCCCACCGCCACCCAGATGGCAATTTCAATGGAGTTGGCCGGTGACATTTCCCCCGGATTGATAATGCCCACCTGCGGCACGTACAGCGCCCCGGCCAGGCCGCACAACATGGCGGACGCCACCCAGATGAACAGCTTGTAATACAGCGGGTTGTAACCGCAGAACATCAGCCGCGACTCGGCATCGCGAATGGCGGTGAGGATGCGGCCGAACTTGCTGTTGACCAGCCAGAAGCCGGCCGCCAGCGCAGCCACCAGCAACAACACGGTCAGCAAAAACAGCGTGGCGCGGGTGCCGGGCGCGGCAATGCCGTAGCCGAGGATGCGCTTGAAGTCGGTAAAGCCGTTATTGCCGCCAAAGCCGGTTTCATTACGGAAAAACAGCAACATGGCGGCATAGGTGAGCGCCTGGGTCATGATGGAAAAGTACACGCCCTTGATGCGCGACCGGAAAGCCAGCCAGCCAAACACCAGCGCCAGCAGGCCGGGCACGCCCACCGCCAGACACAGCGCCCAGGCCAGATGCTCGCTGCCCTGCCAGAACCAGGGCAGGGTTTTCCAGTCGAGAAACACCATGAAGTCGGGCAGGTCGCTCTGGTAATTGCCGTCATGGCCGATGGCACGCATCAGGTACATGCCCATGCCGTAACCGCCCAGGGCAAAGAACAGGCCGTGGCCCAGGCTGAGCAGGCCGGTATAGCCCCACACCAGGTCCATGGCCAGCGCCACGATGGCATAGCACAGGATCTTGCCCACCAGCGTCAGGGTGTAGGCCGACACATGCAGGCTGCTGGCCGGGTCGGTCCACACATGCAGGGCGGGCATGGCCAGTAGCAGCGCCAGGATGGCTGCGCCTGCCAGTTTCAGCGGTAGTGGCCCGATACGGTGGGCCAGCCGCAGGGAAAGTGCGGTTTGCATGATGATGCTCCTAGTCCAGCACCCGGCCCTTGAGGGCAAACAGGCCTTGCGGACGCTTCTGGATGAACAGGATGATGAAGCCGAGGATGAGGATCTTGCCCAGCACCGCCCCCAGCGACGGTTCCAGAATCTTGTTGACGATGCCCAGGCCCATGGCCCCGGTGACGGTACCGGCCAGTTGGCCTACTCCGCCCAGCACCACCACCATGAAGCTGTCCACGATATAGCCCTGCCCCAGCTCCGGGCCGACGTTGCCGATCTGGCTCAAGGCCACCCCGCCCAGCCCGGCAATGCCGGAACCCAGACCGAAAGCCAGCATGTCCACCTTGCCGGTGGGCACGCCCACGCTGTCGGCCATACGGCGGTTTTGCGTGACGGCACGCACAAACAGGCCCAGCCGGGTTTTGTTGAGCAGCAGCCAGGTCAGCACCAGCACGCCCGCAACAAAGGCGATGATGGCCAGCCGGTTATACGGCAGGGTGAGCGCCGGGGTGATTTCCCAGCCGCCGGACAGCCAGGACGGGTTGGCCACTTCCACGTTCTGCGCGCCAAACAGCATGCGCACCGCCTGGATCAGCATCAGGCTGATGCCCCAGGTGGCCAGCAGGGTTTCCAGCGGGCGGCCATACAGATGGCGGATGATCAGCCGCTCCAGCGCCATGCCGATGACAAAGGTGACGGCAAAAGCCACTGGCAGCGCCGCCAGCAGATAGGCATCGAAAGCGCCCGGCCACCAGCTGCGGAACAAGTTCTGCACCACATAACTGGCGTAGGCGCCGATCATCAGCATTTCGCCATGCGCCATATTGATGACGCCCAACAGGCCATAGGTGATGGCCAGGCCCAGAGCGGCCAGCAGCAGTACCGAGCCCAGGCTGATGCCGCTGAAGGCATAGCCCAGCATGTTGTAACGCCACTGGCTGGACTTGATGTCAGCCATGGCCTGACTGGCGGCGGCGCGCACGCTGGCTTCCGGCTCGCTGCCGGCTACCGTCAGCGGGGCCAGCAGGCTGAGGGTGGCCGGGTCGGCACTGTCGGCCAGGGTGTGGATGGCATTCAGCCGCTGTGCGGCATCCGGGCTGGCCAGTTGCAAGCGGGCGCTGGCCATGTGCAGGGCCTGCTTGACCTGGCTGTCCTGTTCCTGCTGTTGCCGGCTCAGCAGCAAGGGCAGCAGGCCGGGGTTGGCACTGTCCTGCAAGGCCTGGATGGCGCTCAGGCGCTTGCTGCGGTCCGGGTCGGCCAGATCACCAGCCGCATGAAACGCCTCCAGCGCGCTGCGCACGCTGTTGTTGACCGGCAAGGCATCCAGACTGGCGGCATCACCTGCTACCGGCTGGCCGTTGTCTACATCGCTGAGCTTGCCGTCCGTCCCTTGCAACAGCACATGGTTGCCATCGGCGCTGGTAAACAGCCTGCCCTCTTCCAGCGCGGCAACTGCCTGACGGCGCGGGCCATCGGCCTGCACCGTCCACTGGGTGATCAGCCCGGCACGGTCGGCCGGGTCGGCATGGGCCAGCTCGGTCAGCGGGCTGGCCGCCACCAGGCCGCTGTACAGCAACAGCAGCAGGAGCAAGGGTTTGAACAATTGCATGGTGCTTTCCTTACAGGATATGCCCGCCACCACCCGGACAGGGCAGCAGCGGGCAAGGGCGTGCGTCGTCCCGTGCTGTGCCTGAAACAATCAACAAGAGCGGCTGATAAACAGGCGCAGCAGGGATGTTGTCAGCCGCTGTTACTTGCTCTTGACCGGGGTGTCGGGCTTCTTGTCATTCCCTGGGATAAAGGGGCTCCACGGCTGCGCGCGGATCGGGGTCTTGGTTTTCCACACCACCGAGAACTGACCGTTGGGCTGGATTTCGCCAATCATCACCGGCTTGTGCAGGTGATGGTTTTTCGGGTCCATTTCCAGAGTGAAGCCGGACGGGGCGGCAAACTTGATGCCGGCCATGGCCTTGGTGACGGCGGCGACATCGGTGGTGCCGGCTTTCTTCACCGCCTCGGCCCACATATTGATGCCCACATAAGTGGCTTCCATCGGGTCGTTGGTCACCAGCTTGTCGGCATTGGCCAGGCCCTTTTTCTTGGCCCAGGCGCGATAGTCGGCAATCCACTTGCTGTTCACCGGGTTCTTCACGCTCATGAAGTAGTTCCAGGCGGCCAGATGGCCCACCAGCGGCTTGGTGTCGATGCCCTTGAGTTCTTCCTCACCCACCGAGAAGGCCACCACCGGCACGTCGGTGGCTTTCAGGCCCTGATTGCCCAGTTCCTTGTAGAAGGGCACGTTGGAATCGCCATTGATGGTGGAGATGACGGCTGTCTTGCCGCCGGCGGCAAACTTCTTGATGTTGCCGACGATGGTCTGGTAATCACTATGCCCGAAGGGGGTGTACATCTCCTGGATGTCCTCGTCCTTCACCCCCTTGCTGTGCAGGAAGGCACGCAAAATCTTGTTGGTGGTGCGCGGGTAGACATAGTCGGTCCCCAGCAGGAAGAAGCGCTTGGCACCGCCGCCTTCCTTGCTCATCAGGTATTCCACCGCCGGAATGGCCTGCTGGTTGGGCGCAGCCCCGGTGTAGAACACATTGGGCGACATTTCCTCACCCTCGTACTGCACCGGGTAGAACAGCAGGCCGTTCAGCTCCTCGTACACCGGCAGTACCGATTTGCGTGAGACCGAGGTCCAACAGCCGAAGGTCACGGCTACCTTGTCCTTGCTCAGCAGTTGACGCGCCTTTTCGGCAAACAGCGGCCAGTTGGAGGCCGGGTCCACCACCACCGGTTCCAGCTTCTTGCCCAGCACGCCGCCCTTGGCATTGATCTGGTCGATGGCAAACAGCGCCATGTCCTTAAGCGAGGTTTCCGAAATGGCCATGGTGCCGGACAGGGAGTGCAACACCCCTACCTTGATGGTGTCGGCGGCAAAGGCCGGCATGGACATGAGGCCGGCGGCGGCCAGAACCAGCGGAGCGGACTTCAGAAAAGTGCGACGAGTGCTTGCCATGTGATTCCCCTGATGATTGGTATGGATGTTGCGCTGCGTCATCAGAGTACGATCCACGCCCGGCCAGCAAAATACGTTACATGACGTAGCAGCCTGCGCAGGGCGGTACAGCCGCAGGCTTGCCGTACCGCCATGCCCTTGTGCTAGGCTGTCTCTCCCCCTTGCTACCGGAGCTGTTCATGCTGCCACGCAGCGCCTGGCGTGATTTCACCGCCGTCATCTTCAGCGTGGCCCTGCTGGGCCTGGGCCTGGGCAGCACCATGCCGCTGACCGCCCTCACCCTGACCGCCCGTGGCTTTAGCCCGGAAGTGATCGGCTGGACCGTGGCGGCCAGTGCCGTGGGCGGCGTGCTGGCCACGGTGGCAGCCCCGGCGCTGGCGCTGCGGCTGGGACGGCGCAATGTGATGCTGGGCTGCCTGCTGCTGGCGACACTATCCGTCATGCCGCTGCAATACCTGGACAGCATTGCCGGCTGGCTGCTGGCGCGCATGCTGTTTGGTGCTGCCATGGCCCCCTTGTTCGTACTGGGCGAAAGCTGGATCAACACCCTGGCAGCCGACCATACACGTGGCCGCATCGTGGCCATCTACGCCACCTGCTTCACCGCCTGCCAGGTGCTGGGCCCCTTGCTGACCGACCTGCTGGCCCGCTGGCCACAGCAGGCTTTTCTCTGGTGTGGCGCGCTGTTCCTGCTGGGCGTTCCAGGCATCATGCTGGCCCGGCCAGAGCAGCGCACCGACATGCATGCGGACCACCCGCAGTCCGCAAGGGCCGACAAGGCCAGCAGTAGCGGCTGGCTGGAGATTGTGCGGCGTGCACCCGCCATCCTGCTGGGCACGGCGTTTTTTGCCTCGTTCGACACGGTGATGCTCAGTTTTCTGCCACTGGTGGCCATGGAGGGTGGCATGAGCCAGAGCCGCGCGCTGGCCTCCGCCTCCATCCTGCTGGCGGGCGATGCCACCTTGCAGTTTGGCATTGGCTGGCTGGCCGACCACCTTGGCCGCCGCCGGGTACATCTGCTGTGCGGAGTGCTGGTGTGCCTGCTGCTGCCCTTGCTGCCGTGGATGATGCAGCTACCGCTGCTGTGGGAGGTCTATCTGTTTGTGCTGGGTGGCTGCGCCGGTGCCATCTATACCTTGTCCATGGCAGCCAGCGGCGAATTGTTCAGCGGCGCGGCGCTGTTACGCATTTCCGGGCTGATTTCGCTGTGCTGGAATGCCTCCAGCAGCCTGGGCCCGGCTGCCACCGGTCTCTTGATGCAGCATGCCGGTTCGGCCTGGATGGTGGCCGTGCTATGGGCCATCGCCCTGCTGTTTGTTGTCAGCGGCTGGCGGCAAGCGGCTGCCACAATAGCAAGCGCCCGACACTGAGCGCTTGCCAATGCACTGACTTTTTCGCAGGCTGGACGCCTTGACGGTTTTCAACGGAATTCACCATGCAGCCAGCCAGACAACCATTGCGGCTACGCGCCCTGATTGCCCGTGAATGGCAGCAATTACGCAGTTTTCAAGCCAGCGACCGCCCCTGGCAGATGCCGCTGACCGCCGCGCTGGCCACCGGCCTGCCGCTCTTGATTGCCGCCTGGACCGGCCACCTGGCCTTTGGCCTGCTGTCGTCGCTGGGTGGCATGGCTTTTCTCTACCTGCCCGCCACCCCCATGCACCATCGCATGGTCACCATCATGGCCTGCAGCTTTGGCCTGATCGCCAGTTTCACCCTGGGCCTGTTAAGCCAACTCCTACCACTGGCCACAGCCCCGGTGCTGACGGTGATTACCATTCTGGTGACGATGATCTGCCGCTTTTACCGTCTGCCACCGCCGGGCAGTTATTTCTTCGTGATGGTGGCCGCGCTGGCCGCCTACACCCCGGTGCCCCTGCTGGAAATACCGCTACGGGTTGGCCTGCTGGCCATGGGCAGCCTGCTGGCCTGCGTGCTGGCCTTCGGCTATAGCCTGCATGTGTTGCGCTGGCGTACACCCAGACCGGTGCAGCCTTTGCCGGCGCCGGATTTCGACTTCGTGGTGATGGATGCACTGATCATCGGCCTCACCGTCGGCCTGTCGCTGCTGCTGGCCGAGTGGCTGCAGCTGCAACGCCCCTACTGGGTGCCGGTGAGTTGCCTGGCCGTGCTACAGGGTGCCAGCCTGCGCGCGGTGTGGAACCGCCAGTTGCAGCGGCTGCTGGGCACGGCACTCGGGCTGTTGCTGACCTGGGGGGTATTCAGCCTGCCGCTGAACGCCTGGTCGGTTGCCTTGCTGGTGATGCTGTTCACGGTGGTAGTGGAAACACTGGTGGTGCGCCACTACGGCATGGCTGCGGTGTTCATCACACCCATGGCAATCTTGCTGGCCGAAGCAGCCCATCTGGGTCAGGGCTCGGCCTTCCCCCTGATCGAGGCCCGCTTCTACGACACGCTGGCGGGCGGCCTGGTGGGCCTGCTGGGTGGACTGGCCCTGCACCTGCCACCGTTGCGACAGGGCATCAGCCGGCTGATTCTGCGTGTGCTGCCGGTGAAAGACGCCAGCTGAGTCAGTCCCGGTGGTCCTGGTGCTCCAGCGCGTCGGCATCGGCCTGCAGCCGGCTGCGCACAAAGTCGATATGGCCGCGCAGCTCGTACAGCAAATCACCAAAGGCCGCCGGTACCGTAATCTTGCTGACCGTGGCATCCACATGGGCCAGCCGGCGTAGCAATTCTTGCTGTTTGCCCGGCACAGTACGCTGCGCTACTGCCTCGCGCTCGATATCAAACAACACCCGGTACCAGCGATTGATGCCGGACTGGATGCGCCAGCGGTAAATGGCCGGTGCCACCTTGAGCGCCGGTATCAGCAACAGCACCAGGGGCAGCATCACTGCCAGCGCCCGCGCCACCAGCCCGGCCAGCCAGAAGGGGAAGGTACGGTACAGCAGACTTTTGCCAGAGGCGTAGTAACGCTGGGCATCCGGGCTGAGGCGGATTTCATGCTCCACCAGCACCGGAAACTCGCCCGCTTTCTTGAACAGGCCGGGCTTGCCATGGACCTCCCGCGCGGCATCCAGCAGCAGGTCGGACAGCGCCGGGTGCAGGCCGTCACGGGCAATCAGCTCCACGGTGGGACCAATCAGCTGGGTATCGCTTTCGGGAATATCCTTGCCCAGATCCAGCCCGCCGCGCGGCAGGGTCAGTTTGTTCAGATAGCTGACCCGGCGGGCATAGGCGTCCGCCTGGACAAAGTTGAACAAATGAATGTCCGGCGTGTGCAAGAGCTGACGCAACAGGTCGGTGGAGGTGGAATCGCCCATCACGAACAGCGCATCCACCTGCTTGTCCAGCAAGGACTTGACGGCATTGCCCGGCAGCGCGTCGAGCAAGATGGTCTTCCCGCCCGCTTCGATGCCATTGAGCTTGAGCAGCGCCAGCGCCAGGGTGTGAGTGCCGCTGCCCGGTTCGCCGATATCCAGCCGCATGCCCTGAAAGTCCGACAGCAAGGTCTTGGGCGCGCCACGGTAGAACACCATCAGCGGCTGATAGGAAATGCTGCCCAGCGACATCAGCCGGCTGCCATCCACCCCGCCGGCCTCGCCGCCCAGCACAAAACCCACATCCACCGCCTGACGCTTGTCCAGCAGGCGATGCAGATTATCCAGCGAGCCGCCGGAAGGCAGTATCTTTACCTTCACCCCCTCGCGCGCCAGGATGGCCTGATAACGCAAGGCGGTTTTCTCGAATACGCTGCCCGGTGGTCCGCTGGCGATGGTGAGGCTGGTCGGTGCCGCGGCATTGGTCAGCAGCAGCCCCAGCAGCATGATGGCCACGCCAGCCAGCACAATCATGAGCATGGACAGCACCAGGCCGCGCCCGAACAGGGCATTCAGCCGGGCGGCCAGACGGGAAAACAGGCTGCGGGGAGAGAACAAGGCAAGACTCCTGACTGGGAACGGCCTGCGCAACAGGCAGCATGGCCGGACCGCCGCAATCTACCACGGCTGCCCCGCCGCCGCGACCCTGGCCGGCGCGAGGCCGGGTATGATGGCGCTTGACTTCGAGTGCACTCCAACTTGCAGACTGCCCCCATGACCACACTCAGCATCCGCCAGATGGCCCGCCTCAGCGGACTGTCAGCCCATACCCTGCGCTATTACGAGGACATCGGGCTGATCGATCCGGTGGCGCGCAGCAGCAGCGGCCACCGCTGCTACGGCGAGCACGACCAGCGCTGGATTGCCTTCCTGCTGCGTCTGCGTGCCACCGGCATGCCGATACAGGACATGCTGGCCTATGCCACGCTGCGCCGTAGCGGCAATCAGCTGGACAGTGTGGTCGCGCGTCAGCAGATGCTGCAACAGCATGTGCTGACATTGGAAAACCGGCTGGCGTCACTGCAAGACAATCTGAGCATCATGCGCGACAAGGTGGCCTTCTACACCGGACTTGCCAGCGCCTTGCAAGCGGACGCACAGCCTGACAGCACAGGAGCAGACCATGACCAACCCTCTTTACCAACAAGGCTGGAACCGCCTGCGTGAAGTCGACGCAGAGGCAGGCGAACGCGTGATTGCCAGCTTGCAGGACATCAGCCCGGACCTGGGGCGTTACATCATCGAATTCGCTTTTGGCGAGGTGTATTGCCGCCCCGGCCTGAGCCTGCAACAGCGCGAGCTGGCCACCATTGCCGCACTGACGGCACTGGGCAATGCCACACCGCAGCTGAAGGTGCATATTGCCGCCGGGCTCAATGTCGGGCTGAGCCAGCAGGAAATCCACGAAACCATCCTGCAGATGGCGCTGTACGCCGGTTTTCCGGCCGCACTCAACGGCATGTTTGCGGCAAAGAGGTATTTGCCGAACATGACGGCTTGCGAAGTAACCGTTTCGGGCTAACAAACGCTGCGCAAACCGCGTAGCGCAGCCTGCCGCGGGAGGGGGTTAGCGGACCTTAAGCATGCCCGCGCCCCAGCGCCATGGCGGCGGCAGCGGTGCGGGTTTCCACCCCCAGCTTGGCAAACACATGCTCCAGATGCTTGTTGACCGTGCGCGGGCTCATGCCCAGGATGTCGGCAATATCGCGGTTGGTCTTGCCCAGGCTGAGCCAGTGCAGCACTTCGGCTTCGCGCTGGGTCAGGCGGAAGGCCGCAATCAGTGCCGCCAGCGTGGCTTGCAGCCCTTCTTCGCGCAGCACCACCAGCCATTCCGGCTCGCCGGGAGTCAGATGGAAGCTGGCCAGCAGCTTCTGCCCGGCTTCGCCCGGCCATTGCCCGGGCAGATCCTCGCCTTGCAGCCTGGCCTGCTGCGCCAGCGCGGCCCAGCGCCACAGTGCTTCGGGTGCCTGTTGATCCTCGACACCGAAATAGCGTTGCAATAGCTGCCGGGCCAGCGCGGTTTGCCACACCAGCCGTCCGCTGTCCGGGTTCAGAGCCAGGGTGGCCTGACCAAAAGCATCCAGCGCGCTGCTGGCCTGTTGCAGCTGACGGGCATTGGCGGTGTGGGCGGCAATGCGTGCCAGCACTTCCGGCGGGCGCAGCGGTTTGGTGACATAGTCGGCCCCGCCGGCGGCAAAGGCCGCCACCACGTGTTCGCTGTCGGTAAGGCCGGTCATGAACACGATGGGAATGGCGCGGGTGACAAAATCCTGCTTCAGGCGACGCGCCACTTCAAAGCCGTCCATGCCTGGCATCACCGCATCCAGCAATATCACATCGGGCAGGCTCAGCCTGGCCCGCTGCAAGGCGGCTTCGCCATGGGTGGCCACCAGCACGGTATGGCCTGCTGCATCCAGTGCATCGTGCAGTAATTGCAGATTGTCCGGCACATCATCCACGATCAGCACCAGGGCACTGCGATTTGCCGCCTGTTCCATCAATCTTGCTCCATCAATCTATCGCCTCTTGCTGCTGCAACAAGCTGCGCAGCGCATCAAACTGAAAGGCCGCTGCCAGGCCCTGGGCGCGGCGCAGGAATTCGCCATGCTCGGCCGCCAGTTCGGACAAAGTCTGCAAGGCCGCTTTCACGCCCTTGGGGTAACCCAGCTCCAGCGCCTCGCGCAGGGGGCGCAACAAGGCAGCATCCGGCAGGGTAAGGCTGGCGGCGCTGGCATGCAGGCTTTGCAGCGTGGTGCCAATTTCAGCCACGGGCTGGCTGTCAGTCTGCCACTCCAGCTGCAAGCGCCTGCCCAGCCAGTCGAGGATGTCATCGAGGCGGATGGGTTTGACGAAGAAATCGGCCGGCAGAATGCCGACATCGTTGTCCTGCCCCTTTTCAAAGGCATTGGCCGAGATGATGGCCAGGGCGGCGGCATCTGCCATGCCTGCCTGCGCCTGACGAATGGCGCGCAAGGTTTGCCAGCCATCCATGCCGGGCATGGCCAGGTCCATGAACACCGCATGCGGGCGGAAGGCCGGCAGCTGTGCCAGACAGTCCTCTCCGCTGCTGGCCTCGGCCAGCTCAAAGCCCAGCGCGTGCAGCATGTGGCGCAACATGGTGCGGTCCACCGCCTCGTTGTCCACCAGCAGCACCCGGCGGCGCGGACCCAGATAGCCGGTGCGCTGCTGGCGTGGCAGGGCCTGTTCGGCTTGCTGGCCGTGCAGGGCAGGCAGGAACAGCCGCACGGTAAACAGCGCGCCCTGCCCCGGCGTGCTGTCCAGGCGGATTTCCCCACCCATCAGGTCGGTCAGCATCTTGCTGATGGTCAGGCCCAGCCCGCTGCCGCCCTGCTGCGACTGCTTGCCACGTTCAAACGGTTCAAACAGCCGTGGCTGGTCGGCCGGGGCAATGCCCGGGCCGGTATCGCGAATGGTGAAGGTGGCCATTTCACGCTGGTAGCGCAAGCCCAGGCTGACCTCGCCACGCTCGGTGAACTTGACCGCATTGCCCAGCAGATTGATCAGGATTTGCCGCAGCCGCTTTTCATCCGCCCGTACCACCGTTGGCAGCTCGCCTTGCGGGACAAAGCTGAAATCCAGCCCCTTTTGCTGCGCTTGCAGGCTGAACATGGCCACCAGCTGCTGCATGAAGGCGGTGAAGTCCAGCGGGCGCATGTCCAGCGTCAGCTTGCCGCTTTCGATACGGGCAATGTCCATGGTGCCTTCAATCACCGACAGCAGGTGGTCGCCACTCCTGCGCACCACCTCCACCGACTGGCGCGCCGCCGCTGGCAGGCTGGCATCAGCATGCAGGATTTGCGCATAGCCCAGAATGCTGTTGAGCGGAGTGCGCAACTCGTGACTGATGGTGGTGACATAGCGGCTCTTGGCCTGATTGGCCTGTTCGGCCGCTTCCCGCGCTTGTTGCAATAGCTGGTCGGTCTGGCGGTGCAGGTCGATTTCACGCTGCAGCAGACCGGTCTGGCGGCGCGATTCCTCCTGCGCCACCTGTCGGCTGTTATGGGTCAGCACCATCCACCAGGCCAGCACACTGCTGGCCAGCAACAACACGGCAAACAGGCGGAACAACAAGCCGCCCAGCCCGGCCACCGCACCTTCCTGCACGGCAATGAAGTACAACAGGCCCAGCAAGAGCAGCCAGAAAGTGCTGATACCGGCCATCAGCAATAAATAATGCCCCAGCCCGCGTTGCAGATAAGGCTGCAAGCCGCGTGGCAGCAGCCGCTGCAACAAGCCCTGCCATTGCGCCGCCAGCGTGGCCTGCGGCTTGCACAAATCACCGCAGCGCACGTCCAGCGTGCAGCACAGCGAACAGATATGCCCCTGATACGCCGGGCAAACCACGATGTCCTCGGCCTCGTACTCGCGCTGGCACAGCACGCAGCGGTGATGGGCGTGCGTACTGGCCGAAGGTCGGCGCGCCAGGTAGTAACGCCCGCCGCTCAGCCAGGCAAACAAGGGCGAGAGCAGCAGCGCCGCACACATGGCCACCAGCGGTGATAGCGCCTGTGCCACCTCGCCTAAAACCCCCAAATGGGCGGCCACCGCCAGCAAGGAGGCCAGCGTCATTGCCCCCAGCCCCACCGGATTGATGTCGTACAGATAGGCCCGGCGAAACTCGATGCCGCGCGGGCTCAGGCCCAGCGGCTTGTTGATCAGCAAATCCGCCACCACGGTCATGATCCAGGAAATGGCGATATTGCTGTACAAGGCCAGCACCTGACCCAGTGCCTGGAAGACTTCCAGCTCCATCAGCAACAGGGCAATCAGGGTGTTGAACACCACCCATACCACCCGTCCCGGATGGCTGTGGGTGAGGCGGGAAAAGAAATTGGACCACGCCAGGCTGCCGGCATAGGCATTGGTGACGTTGATTTTCAGCTGGGACACGATGACAAACAGCGTGGTGGCGGCAATGGCCAGCTTGCCGTCGCTGAACACGTGGGAATAGGCAATCAGATACATCTGGTTCGGGTCCACCGCCTTGGCCAGCGGCACCGCATTGCGCAGCGCCAGCCAGGCCAGCAGCGCACCGCCCAGCATCTTGGCCACGCCCGGCAATACCCAGCCCGGCCCGCCCAGCAGGCAGGCCAGCCACCAGCTACGGGCATTGCCGGCAGTGCGCGGCGGCATGAAACGCAGATAGTCGGCCTGCTCGCCCATCTGGGTGATCAGCGCAATGCCCACGGCAAAAGCTGCACCAAAACGGCGCAAATCAAACTGCATGCCTGCACCCTGCCCACCAGGGTAATGCCACAGCCCTTGCAGGACTGCGGGTTCCTGCCACAGCAAACAGGCATAGGGCAATACCAGCAGCAGCAACCACAAGGGTTGGGTCCAGCTTTGCAGACGGCTGATGGCGGTGACGCCGTGGGTGACCAGCGGCAGCACCAGCAAGGCACACAGCAGGTAGCCCGCCACCGGCGGAATGCCAAAACCCAGCTCCAGCGCGTAGGCCATGATGGCCGCTTCCAGCGCAAAAAAGATGAAAGTGAAAGAGGCGTAGATCAGCGAGGTAACGGTGGAGCCGATATAGCCGAAACCCGCACCACGGGTGAGCAGATCCATATCCACCCCGTAGCGGGCGGCATACACCGAGATGGGCAGCCCGGCCAGCAGGATCACCAGTCCGGTCAGCAGGATAGCCAGCAAGGCATTGAAAAACCCGGCTTGCACCAGCATGGTGGCACCCACGGCTTCCAGCACCAGAAAAGACGCGGCACCGCCCAAGGCGGTATTGGCCACCCGCCACAGCGACCACTGGCGAAAGCGGCGCGGGGTAAAGCGCAGGGCGTAGTCTTCCAGCGATTCACGCGCCACCCAGCTGTTGTAGTCACGACGCAGCTGGATGACATGCTGGGGTGGCGATGGCGGCTCTGCGGACACGGGGCAATCCTGTTGGCGATGACCTGCAGGGCAGATGCAAGAAACCTGCCAGCCCGGCTTGGCTAGCCTCCAGCAGGCCAATGGTGCAGGCGGGCCAGCATCATGCTGAAGCCTGGTCCGGCACCAGCTGCAGATAGCCGTCCACCAGCGCCAGCAAAGCTGCCGCCGCAGGGGTGGGGCTGTCGTGACTGGCCAGATACACCCGGCGGCGCGGGCCATCAAGCACCGGCCGCGTCACCAGCCCGGCATGCTCCCCGGCCCCCAGCGCCGGCACCATGCCCACCGCACAGCCAGCACGCACCAGGTCCACCAGCATGTCGGCATGGTTCACCTCGAACGTCACCCGCCGCTTGATGCCCAGGGCGGCAAACGCCATATCGGTCTGTTGCCGCGGGCCGCTGCCGGCCGGCCAGTCCACCAGCGTGCAGCCAGCCAGCTGTTGCAAATCCAGCTGCGGCAAGGCGGCCAAGGGGTGATCCGGGTGCAGCAGGGCCAGCAGGGGTTCTTCCCACAGCAGACGGGCATCCAGGCCCAGTACCGGCTCGCCCGGCCATACGCCGAGAAAGGCCACGTCAATCTGCTGCAAGCGCAGCTCTTCCATCATCACATCGCTCATGCGCATGGCCAGTTGCACATCCACCTGCGGATGGCGGCGGTGGTATTGCGCCAGCAGGGCCGGCAAATCCAGCCGGCCAAGCGTGGAGATACTGCCAATGCGCAGGCTGCCGCGGATTTCCCCGGTGGCGGCCGCCATTTCGTCCTCCAGCCTTTGCGCCGCTTCGCGCACCTGACGGGCATGCCTGACGAAGGTGAGCCCGGCAGGGGTCAGCGTGACCTGGCGCGAGGTGCGCTCAAACAGCCTGGCACCAAACTCCTGTTCCAGCCGGGCAATCTGGTGGCTCAGCGCCGATTGCACGGTATGACAGCGCTCGGCGGCACGGGTGAAGTTTTCTTCTTCGGCCACCGCCAGCACGTAATCAATCTGGCGCAAGTTCATTCAATCCATCTCGTTTCACGATGAAAAACATGAAAACAATACATTGGAGTCATTCTTTAGGCCAGTAGATACTGCCCCGGCATGCATTAAAAGCCGCTGACAAAACAGCGTAGCGTCCCTGGAGCAAGGCGCACCGACGCCGACACTACACAAAAGTACGGCAAGGAGGCGCAACGCAGCAGCAGGGTTTTTGTTAGCGGCTCTGACCACACCCTGCGCAGCCACACCGAAAGCACACACATGCACACCACCCACACCCTTCCCCACTCCGGCCAAGCACATGGCGGGCTCAGCCCGCTGTTGATGTGGCTGATGACGTTAGCCACCGGCCTGGCCGTGGCCGGTAATTATTACGCCCAGCCCTTGCTGCCGGAAATCAGCCGCGCGCTGGGCATTCGCGCGGCCAGTGCCGGCAGCATCATCACCACGGCACAACTGGGCTATGCCCTGGGTTTGCTGCTGATTGTGCCCTTGGGCGACATGCTGGAGCGGCGGCGACTGATCATCAGCATGATGCTGCTGGCCAGTTGCGGCCTGTTGATCAGCGCCACGGCGGGCAGCATCAGCCAGCTATTGCTGGGCACCGCCATGGCCGGTGTGTGTTCGGTGGTGGCGCAAATCCTGCTGCCGCTGGGTGCCAGCCTGGCCAGCGAAGCCGAACGCGGCCGGGTGGTGGGCACCATCATGAGCGGCCTGCTCACCGGCATTTTGCTGGCGCGCACCGTGGCCGGCAGCCTGGCCGACCTGGGTGGCTGGCACACCGTGTACTGGTGCGGCAGCGGCGGCATGCTGCTGATGACGCTGGTACTGGCCCGTCAGCTGCCGCACACGCCTGCCACAGCGGGCTTGCGCTATGGACAGCTGCTGCAGTCGGTGTTGCGCCTGTTTGTGGAAGAACCCAGCCTGCGTCTGCGCGGCCTGCTGGGCGCCATGTCCTTTGCCACCTTCAGCGTGATGTGGACTTCGGTCGCCTTCTTGCTGTCTGCGCCGCCGTTTGGCTACTCCAACAGCACCATCGGCCTGTTTGGCCTGGCGGGGGCCGCCGGGGCCTTGTCGGCCAATATCGTGGGACGGCTGAGTGACCAGGGCCGTGGTGCGCTGGCCTCCCGGCTCAGCCTGGGTCTGATGTTGCTGGCCTGGTTGCCGCTGGCCTTGGCACCGCACTCGATTACCGCCCTGCTGCTGGGCATCCTGCTGCTGGACCTGGGTGTGGCGGGCTGCCATGTCAGCAATCAGGGGGCGATTTACCGCATCCGGCCGGAAGCGCGTAACCGGCTGACCTCGGCCTATATGACCAGCTATTTCATCGGCGGGGCGGCCGGTTCGCTGGCATCCGCCTGGGCCTATGGCCACTGGGGCTGGACGGGCGTAGTGCTGACCGGCGCAGCGTGCAGCCTCACCGGCGTGTGCGCCTGGGCCTTGTCCGGCCCGCGCTATCAGGGCCTGGCGACGGGGGGTGCCAACAGCTGACAGTCATGGTCCTGCACATCCCCTTCGGAGGAGGCAAAGTTACCGGCCAGCACATCCGCCTTGCTGGCCAGTAGCCAGAAGCCCGGCCCGTCGGCCAGGCGGGTGGCAATCACCGCCAGCGTGTAGCTACCCATCTGCCCACTGGCGCCGGCCACCTCATCGGCCAGCAAGCGAAACGGTTGCACGCCATCCAGCGTGTCACCCGGCACGGCACGCGCCAGATAGGCATGGCCGTTGATGCCACCAGGCAAGGGTTGCCACTGCGGGCCAATGCCGGCTTGTTGCAAGCGGGCCGGCAGTTCTGGCCGGACGCAGGAAACATGGATATGCAGCTGGTTCTGGCTGCGGCCCCATTGCGAGTTCACCGTCAGCGCCAGCGCCTCGCGCGGCAAGGGGCTGCCGTGCAGCCGCTCCATCCACCGCCCTGCCCGCCAGGCGGCGGCCCAGTAGTCCGGGGCATCCGCCTGCAATAGCAAGGGGCTTTCAATACCACTGACCCGTGCGGTAGGAATCAACAGATATTGCAGCACACCGTGGATGTCCTTGAGCACGGCATACCCCTGTGCCTCGCCCTGCGCCATGTCAAGTTGGGCACACGGGGCCGGGTCCTCTGCCTGCTGCCAGTGCGGCACACATTGCTGATGCACGATTTGCCACAAGGCATCGGCATTGGCGGCATGCACCGCCCACGACACCAGTAAGCCCAGCAGCGCCAGCGCGGCACTGCCGCGGAAGATTTTCACCGTCATGGAATGGTGCTTTCGCCAGAGGAAAAACCGCATGATCAATCAAGCAGGTGACAAACCGTCGCTCAGCGCGGCGGCAGCAGGCTGGGCAGCGGCCAGCGCTTGACCGTCCACCAGGCATAGCCGCCCAGTGTGGCCGACAAGCCCAGCGACACCACGAAATAACCGGCCGGACCGATGGCGGCCATCACCGCCGAGCACAACAGCGGCCCCAGCGTGCCCCCCAGCGCATACACCATCAGCAGCGAGGCACTGACCTCCACCCGATGGCGCGCTGGCATGGCATCGTTGGCGATGCCGCTAAGCGTGCCGTAAAAGGTAAAGGCCACCGACACATACACCATCACCAGCGGCAGCATCCAGCCGGTGTTCAGCAACTGGGTCAGGATCAGCGACAGCACCGCCACCACCAGCGCGCAGCGCGCCAATAGTGTGGCGCGGTCGCTGCTGTCAGCCCATTTGCCCATCGGCCATTGCAATAGCGGTGCCGCCAGCAAGGCCAGGCCCATGAAGCTGGCAATGTCCGCGGGCGTGCGGCCGGACTGGCTGAGCATGGCCGGCAGCATGGTATAGAAGGCACTGTTGAAGCAACCGGCCAGCAAGGCTCCGGCCAGACTGAGCGGGGCACGCCGCCCCAGCAGGCGCAGGGTGCGCATGGCCCGCGCCAGCACATTGCCCGGCGGCTGTGCCGCCAGCACTTGCGGACGCTGCTGGGTCAGGGTGACCGGGATGATGGCCAGGGCAAACAGCATGGCCACAATGATGAAGGGCCAGCCAGCCTGGCTGAACGGCAGCTTGAGCAGCCACTGGCCGGCACTGGCGCCCAGATAGCTGATGATCAGGTACAGGGAAAACAGCTGGCCGCGCTGGCTGTTGCTGACACAACCGTTAAGCCAGCTTTCCACCACCATGTAGATGCCCACCATGGCCAGACCATTGCCCAGCCGCGCCAGCAGCCACAGCCAGGGCGTGGTGAACAGCGCCTGGCACAGGGTCAGCACGCAGATGATGG
Source organism: Aquitalea sp. ASV15 (assembly GCF_016429115.1). Taxonomy (NCBI): domain Bacteria; kingdom Pseudomonadati; phylum Pseudomonadota; class Betaproteobacteria; order Neisseriales; family Chromobacteriaceae; genus Aquitalea; species Aquitalea sp. ASV15. The sequence goes on from NZ_JAELTZ010000012.1 coordinate 19,756, forward strand.
CGGTGAGCGCGGCAAAGGCACGGTGATGGCCATACTGGCGGATCATGCCGCTGCAAAAGAAACCGCCCATGAAAAAACCGGCATAGTAGGCCGACTGCACCATGCCGGCCACCGCTACCGGCACGCCATTGGCCAGCAGGCTGAGCGAGGTTTCGGTGCTGCCCAGCGCATTGCCCACCACCAGCAAGGCATAGGCCAGCAACAGGCTGGCCACCGCCCGCAGCATGCTGCGCCAGCTACGCTCCACCACCGTCAGCCCATCCATGCGCATGCCACCCCTTGTCACGCCGGTTCAAAACAATGTCATTATGCTGCCACATCAGCAGCCCTGCTGTTCACCATCCGACCTGTGCGACCTGGCTTGCGCATGGCACGCGGCATGACGGGACAAACAGAAACCGCCCACAGGGAAGTGGGCGGCCTCTTGTCATACCGCTGCCGCGGCGCTTCAGCCGGCCAAAGGCTGTAGCGCCCGCTTTTCGACAAAGCGCTGCACATAGTGATCGGCAGGTCGGGTGAGGATATCAGTTGGCGTGCCGACCTGCACCAGCTGACCGTCACGCAGGATGGCTATGCGGCTGCCAATGCGTAGCGCTTCGTCCAGATCATGGCTGATGAACACGATGGTCTTGTGCAGGCTGGACTGCAACTGCAGCAATTGTTCCTGCATCTCGCTGCGGATCAACGGGTCCAGCGCGCTAAACGCCTCGTCCATCAGGATGATCTCGGTATCCGCGACCAGCGCACGCGCCAGGCCAACCCGCTGCCGCATGCCACCGGACAGTTCATCCGGATACTTGGCCTCATAGCCGGCCAGCCCCACCTTGCCCAGCCAGTTGCCGGCCCGCGCCAGTGCCTCGCCGCGCGCCACCCCCTTGGTCAGCAGCGCATAGGCGGCGTTTTCCAGCACGGTCTGGTGCGGCAACAGGCCAAAGCCCTGGAACACCATGCTGATCTTGTTACGGCGCAAGTCCTGCAATTGTTTTTCGTCATAACGCAGGATGTCTTCGCCGTCGATCAGGATTTCACCGCTGCTAGGATCGATCAGGCGGTTCAGATGCCTGACCAGCGTGGATTTGCCCGAGCCGGACAGCCCCATGATGACAAAGATTTCCCCGGCCTCGATGCTGAGGCTGACATCGATCAAGCCGACATTGGCACCGGTCTTTTCCAGCACCTCGGCCTTGTCGCAATGCTGGCGCAACAAGGCCATCCCCCGCTCGCCCTGTGGCCCGAACACCTTGTATACATGGCGCACTTCTATCTTGCTCATGCTGTTGCTCCTGCCGTTTTTTTCAGCCGCAGCGCCTTTTTCAGCCGGCCGTCCTGCCCATAAGCCTGGCTGATGCGGTCGATGACGATGGCCAGGATGACAATGGCCAGGCCCGACTGCATGCCCTTGCCCATATCCATATTGTTGATGCCGGCCAGCACATCCTCACCCAGGCCGCGCGAACCGATCATCGAAGCGATCACCACCATGGCCAGTGCCATCATGATGGACTGGTTGACGCCGGCCATGATGCTGGGCCGGGCCAGCGGCAGTTGCACGCCAAACAGCAATTGCCAGCGGGTGGTGCCAAAAGAACGGGCAGCCTCCAGCAAGTCGCCATCCAACTGGCGTATGCCCAGATCGGTCAGCCGCACCAGTGGCGGCAAGGCATAGATGACCGTGGCGAAGATGGCCGGCACCTTGCCCAGGCCAAACAGCATCAGCACCGGAATCAGGTAGACAAAGGTGGGCAGGGTCTGCATGACATCCAGCACCGGCACCAGCAGCCAGCGCAGGCGCTGACTGCGCGACATCATGATGCCCAGCGGCACGCCGACCAGCATGGTCAGCACGGTGGCCACCACCATCAGTGCCAGGGTCTGCATCAGCTTGTCCCACAAGCCCAGGCAGCCTATCAGGTACAGACCGGCCACCATCAGCGCGGTCACCCCCTTGCGGCGGGTGCCGTGATAACACAGCACGGCCACCGTCAATAACACCAGTAGCGGCGGCAGGGCGAGCAAGGCCTGTTCCAGCGGCACCAGCAAGGTGGTGAGCAAAACGGCCGTCAACTGATGGAACAGGTCGCCGTATTCGCGCACCAGCCAGCTGACAAACTGGTTGATGCTGTCGGCAAACGAAAACTGCAGAAATATATCCGGCATGGAATCATCCTTTTCATGCGAATCCGAGACACCGGTCGCCGTACTGTGGACCGGTGTCGCCGCCTCACTTCACCGCCTGCTGCACCTTGACGGCGACATCGGCCGGCACCCAGGCCTTCCAGAGGGCGGGCTGCTGCTTGAGGAATTCACGCGCCGTCGTCTCAGGGCTCTGCTTTTGTTCGCTCATTCGGGCGATGGTGCGGTTAAGCAGTTCCGGGCTGAGTTTCACCTTGTTGATGAAGGCAACGATGACAGGCTCGGCTGCCATGAAGTTGCTGGCGATGCCCACCTGCAAGGTGGTCGCCGGCGTGGCGGAAGGGCAAGGTGCCTCGCCCTTGTTGGCCTGCAGTGTGGGCCAGCACCTGGCGTTGTAGGCTGGCTCCCGGAGCTGGATGAACCGGTAGCGCCCCATCAGCGTGGCCGGTGCCCAGTAGTAGAACAGCACCGGCTTGCCGCGCTCATAGGCCGAGGCAATCGCCGCATCCATGGCCGACCCCGTACCGGCGCGGAAATTGGTATAGCTGCTCTCCAGCTGGTAGGCCTTCAGCTTCTGGGTATTGATGCGCTCGCAATCCCAGCCGCTGGGACAGTTCAGAAAGCGTCCCTTGCCGGGTTCTTCTTCATCCTTGAACAAATCCTTGTAGCGCGGCAGATCCGCCACCGACTGCAAAGCCGGTGCCATGGGCTTGATGCCGCGTCGCGCATCACCCTTGATCACATAATCCGGTACGAAAAAGCCTTCATAAGCACCGCCTTGCAGCAGATCGCCAATCAGTTTGATCTTGCCGGATGCCAGACCCTTCTTGATGATGTCGGTGCGGTTCCATTGCTCGGTCCACAGCTGCAAATCGCCATTGACCAAGGCCGTTTCGGTGGCTGCGGTGCTGCCCGGTACGGTTTCAACCTGGCAGCCATAGCCGGTGCGAATGATTTCACTGATGAGGGCTGCGTAGAATTGCCCCGACTCCCAGGTGATGCCGGCCAGCCTGACTGGCTTGCCGGCGGCACACCAGCTGCCTGCCATGCTGGGGCTGCTGCTGGCCAGCAGCAGCATGGACAGGGTGCATCCGAGTAAATGTTTGCCTTGCATATTGTCTCTCCTGTTGTTCTCTTTGGCTTGAAGGTAGTACCGGGGCGTCAGGTACGGTTCATGAGCTTCCCCTTTCCCGAGAGTGGAGTTGCGGCTAGTGGCAATGGCATCACAGCCCGCCAAAGCACAGGTATTTGCTTTCCAGATACTCGTCCATGCCGTAGCGTGAGCCTTCGCGCCCCAGGCCGGACTGCTTGATGCCGCCAAAGGGGCCTACTTCATTGGAAATCAGGCCGGTGTTGATGCCCACCATGCCGCATTCCAGCTGCTCGGCCACCTGCCAGGCGCGCGCCAGGTCACGGCTGTAGAAATAGCCGGCCAGGCCGAATTCGCTGTCATTGGCGGCGCGGATCACCTCGTCGATGTCATCGAAGCAGAACAGCGGGGCCAGCGGACCAAAGGTTTCTTCACGGGCAAACAGCATTGCCGGGCTGGCATCGGCAATGACCGTGGGTTCAAAGAAGCTGCCGCCCAGGGCATGGCGCTGCCCACCGCACAGCAGCCTCCCCCCTTTGGCCAGGGCATCGGCAATGTGCTCTTCCACCTTGGCCACGGCCCTGGCGTCGATCAACGGCCCCTGTGTGCTGCCCGGCGCCATGCCATCGCCCACCTGCAAGGCCTGTACCGCAGCCACCAGCTTGGTGGCAAAGCGCTCATACACCGCGCGCTGCACATAGATGCGGTTGGCACAGACGCAGGTCTGACCGGCATTGCGGAACTTGGACACCATGGCGCCTTCCACGGCGGCATCCAGGTCGGCATCCTCAAACACGATGAACGGGGCGTTACCGCCCAGTTCCAGCGACAGTTTCTTGATGGTGGGGGCGGATTGCGCCATCAGCTGCCGCCCGACTTCGGTCGAGCCGGTAAAGCTGAGCTTGCGCACCAGCGGGCTGGCGGTCAGCACCTCGCCGATCAGGGTGGCCGAACCGGTCAGGACATTGAACAAGCCGGCGGGGAAGCCAGCCTGTTCGGCCAGCCAGCCCAGTGCCAGTGCGGTCAGCGGGGTCTGACTGGCCGGTTTCAATACCATGGCACAACCGGCAGCAAAGGCTGGGGCGGCCTTGCGGGTGATCATGGCGGCCGGGAAATTCCATGGCGTGATGGCCGCAGCCACACCGACAGGCTGCTTGAGCACCACGATGCGTTTGTCCGCCTGCGGGCTGGGCGCCACATCGCCATAGCCCCGTTTGGCCTCGTCGGCAAACCAGTCCACAAAGCTGGCGGCATAGGCGATTTCGCCGCGCGCTTCGCTGAGCGGCTTACCCTGCTCGCTGGTGAGAATGACCGCCAGGTCCTGCTGATTGGCCATGATCAACTCATACCAGCGCCGCAGCAGCACAGACCTGGCCTTGCCGGTCTGCAACTTCCACTGCGCCTGGGCTGCGGCAGCCGCGGTGATGGCGCGCCGGGTTTCTGCCTGGCCCATGGCGGGTACCCGGGCGATCAGCTCGCCATTGGCCGGCTTATGCACCGCCAGATGCTGGCCATCGTCGGCATCCAGCCACTGGCCGTTAATCAGCGCCTGCTGGCGCAGCAGTGCGGGATTGAGCAAGGGGAGCATGGTGTATTCCTCAGCGGGGCGTGCGCGGAATGCGCCGCGCATTGTGGTGGTCGTTGATCACATCGCACGGGGTGTAATGGCGGTCGATTTCAAAACACTCGGCATCGCTCAGCCGCAGGTCCAGCGCCGCAACCGCCAGCTCCAGCTGGGAGACGGCATCCGCGCCCACCAGCATGGAAGTCACCCCCGGCCGCTGCAGCACCCAGGCCTGGGCGACTTGCGCGGCGGCCACCCCACGCGCGGCGGCAACCCGCTCCACCGCCTTGCCAATCTGCCAGGACACTTCGTCGCCGTAGAATTCCTGGGTGAAATTGTCGGTCTGCTTGCGCAGCGAATCGGCGGCACCGGACAACAGGCCGCGTGCCAGCGGGCTGAACGGCGTCACCGCAATGCCCTGATCCTGGCAGTAGGGAATCATTTCCCGCTCTTCCTCGCGGTAGGCGGCATTCAGCTGGCACTGCATGGAGATGAAGCGGGTCCAGCCATTGCGTTCCGCCACATGCTGCATCTTGGCAAACTGCCAGGCGTACATGGTGGAGGCGCCGATATAGCGGGCCTTGCCGCTTTTGACGATGTCGTGCAGGGCGGCCATGGTTTCTTCGATGGGCGTGTCCGGGTCGAAGCCATGCACGATGTACAGGTCCAGATACTCCGTACCGATGCGCCGCAGCGAAGCATCAATGGCATCCAGCAGATGCTTGCGCGACAGGCCGCCATCATTGGGGCCCTTGCCCATGGCGTAAAAAGCCTTGCTGGCCAGCACCAGCTGTTCGCGTCGGGCATGTTGCAGCAGGGTGCGGCCGACCACCTCCTCGCCGACACCCAGCGAGTAGAAATCGGCCATATCGAAGAAATTGATGCCCAGCTCCAGCGCCCGCAGCAGGATGGGACGGCTCTCCGTCTCATCCAGCACCCAGGGCCGCCATTGCGAACTGCCAAAGGACATGGTGCCCATGCACAGGCGGGAAACTTTCAGACCGCTACGACCCAGATTGAGGTATTGCATGGCGGTCTCCTCAGGCTGCGCTGTCGAAAAAGGGATTGGCCGGCCGCGCGCTGGCTGCCGCCGCCTGTTGCAGCGTGGGCAGATTGGCCATGGCACGCTGGATGGCTTCGCGGGTGGCTTGCAGATTATTGGCGAACACCTGGCTGGCATTGTCTGCGCTCCAGTTCACCCATACCGCGGCCACCACCGCCCAGTCGTTTTCGGCCTCGGGTGGCAAGCTGCCATCCAGCAGGCAGTCCTGCACCCCCTTGGCCACGCCAGCCTGCGCCGGGCCCCAGGTCATGGTTTCGTGGGTTTCGCCGCGCAGATCGGCCTTGGCCACGAACAGGGTGGCCGGCTTGACCGGCACATTGGGTTGGAGGCAGGCCATGAAGGGGATGTAACCCAGCCGTGGCGCAGCCAGGCTATTGGCCAGAGACTGGCCTACCGGGCCGCTGCGCGGGCCGATCAAGACATTGATATGTGCTGCATTGGGTCCGCTGCCGACAAAGGATTCGCCGATATGCATGATGCTGACTCTCCAGGGGGAGTGAGAAAACAGGGTGAGTGACTGAGCAAACAGCTCACCACGCCAGGCCGTACCGCGCCCTTGCTCCAGGGGGCCGCCGGGTGCTGCTGCCGCCCCCTGCCCGTTTGCTGTTTGGCCGGTGTTGTGGTGAAGGATTGCTTCGGTTTGCAGCAGAGTAATCGCTCTAATTGACGCGCCACAATGCAGTCAATTTGAGTAAATGACTGCATACAATTCCGCGACAAGCACTGCTACCATGCCGACAGCGTCATCACGGCCCTGCCGGCCCCGCGAGGAAATCATGGATCTGGTATTGCGCATCAAAAGCTGGCTTCCCGACCTGGAAAGCTGCGCCCAGCCTCGCTATCAGGCTATCTGCGATGCCATCTGCGCAGTCATCGATGGCGGCCAGGTTGTCATTGGGGAAAAGCTGCCGCCCCACCGTACCCTCGCCAGCGCCCTGCACGTTACGCCAGGCACCATCAGCCGGGCCTACGCCAGGCTGGAAGAACAGGGGCGGGTCATGTCGCGCATTGGCGACGGTACCTATGTACTGGCACGACAGGTCGCCGGTGACGGACCGAACGACTTGACGCAGCAGGGGGATGAGGGGCTGATCGACCTGGGACAGAACGTGATTGTGGCGGTAGGACAAGACCTGGCACTGGCGCAAACCCTGCTGGATATCAGCCAGGATGCCGAGGCGCAGCGCCGGGTGCTGGACTACCAGCCGGAATGCGGCCATCACCGCCATCGGGCGGCGATTGCCGGCTGGCTGCGCCGCTTCGGCCTGGCAGGCGAGGCTGACCGGGTGGCCATCACCAATGGTGCGCAGCATGCGCTGGCCTGCCTGTTTCGCATTCTCACCATGCCGGGCGATACCGTGCTGTGCGAAGTGCTGAGCTATCCCGGCATCGTGGCATTGGCCCAGCAGATGCGCTTGCAACTGATAGGCGTGGAGGTGGATGAGGAAGGGCTGATTCCGGAGTCACTGGAGCAGATGTGCCGCGCCGTCAACTCGCGCGTGCTGTTTTGCGTGCCTACCTTGCACAATCCCACCACCGCCACCATGAGCGAAACGCGGCGGCGGCAGATTGTCGATATCGCCCGGCGCCAGCATTTGCAGATTATCGAGGATGCCACCCCTGCGGCCATTCTGCGCGACCCGCCCCCTGCCCTGGCCGCCTTGCTGCCGGAACAGGTGTTTTTTGTCTGCAGCCTGTCCAAATCGGTGTCGCCGGGGCTGCGGGTGGGCATGGTACAGGCGCCGCATGCCTGGTCAGGCAAGCTGGCCGCCATCATTCGCGCCAATTGCTGGATGGCGACGCCGTTATCGGTGGAAATTGCCTGTCGCTGGATGGAAAACGGTGTGCTGCACCAGTTACTGCAGGCACAGCGCCTGGATATTGCCTACCGGCGCAGCCTGGCCGAACCTCTGCTGCAGGGCCTGCCCATGCTCAGCCACCACGGCAGTCCGCACCTATGGCTGACGCTGCCGGCACCATGGCGCAGTACCGAGTTCGGCACCATGCTGCGGCGACGCAAGGTGATCATCAAGCTGGGCGATGCCTTTACCGTGGGCCGCACCGCGCCGCCGCATGCGGTCAGGCTGTGCCTGAGCGGCAGCGCCGATCCCTTGCAGATGGAACAGGGGCTGCGCATTATCGCCGCCACCCTGCGCGATGGGCCGGAAGGTTATTTCACCTCGGCCTGAGCCGCCGGCTCAGCCTATGCGCGCGGCCAGCTGCCTGGCCGCCTGGATCAGGGCGCTGGAATAACTGCGGCTGGCCGGCTCGCTCAGTTCATCACTGGCAACACAGATGCTGATGGCCGCTATCGGCTCATGGCTCAGATTGACCACCGGCGCGGCCAGGCAGCTGACACCGCTCTCGATTTCCCCGTGGGTCACGGCATAACCCAGGCGCTGGGCCCGCTCCAGCTGGCTGCGCAGCTCCTGCGGCGCGGTCAGGTACTCGCCATCCAGATAGGCTTGCAGATAGTCCGTGCTGCGCAGGCTGAGAATGGCCTTGCCGGCAGCCGCACGGTGCAAGGGCAGGGTCTGGCCGATATAGGAGTGGAAGCGGTGGCTCAACGCTGACTCCAGCTTGGCCACCACCACCACGGTATTGCCCACCGGCATGCTCAGCAGCACGGTTTTGTGTACTTCGTTCTTGAGGATTTCGGCAATCGGGTGGAAATAGGGAATGATGCTTTGCCGGCCATAGATGGTGGAGGCCATCTGGAAAATCTTCGCGCCGATGCAGTAGGACTTCTTGCGCCCCGGATCCATTACCACCAGCTGGGCCTGTAACAGGCTGCCCAGAATACGGTAACAGCTGGCAACGGGAATACCGGTCTGCGCACTGATCTCGGCCTGGGTCAGCGGGTAGGAGGCATTGACCAGCAACTGCAAAATGGCAATGGAGCTGTCGACAGCAGGTGCGGTTGGTCGCGCTGGCAAGATACTTGTCCTGTGACAAAGCCCTGTGCTGTCGGCTCAGGCAGCCAGCGCAGGGCCTGGTTGATAACAATGGTGGCGGCTGGGCGGCTCAGCGCCAGTCTTGCAAAATCATGGCCGCCGCCTTTTCCGCCACCATCATCACCGGCGCATTGGTATTGCCGGAGGTGATGTTGGGAAAGATGGAAGCATCCACCACCCGCAGCCCGGCCACCCCATGCACTTGCAGCCGGTGCGAGACCACCGCGCTGGCCGGATCGGGGCCCATGGCACAGCTGCCGCACAGATGATAGATGGAACCGGACTCCTCGCGGAAGAAGCGCAACATGCTGTCATCGTCCGCCACCCGGCTGGCTGGCGACACTTCTTCCACCGTGATGCGGCGCAAGGCCTCGGCCTGCATCAGGCGGCGGATGAAACGGCTGCCCTGCACCGCCTCGCGGCGGTCCTTGTCGGTGGACAGATAATTGGGACGGATGCTGGCCGCGACCCCGGGATCGCGGCTGCTGATGGCAACCGCGCCCCGGCTGCTGGGGCGGCAGGGGTTGAAGCACACCAGAAAGCCGGAATAGGGTTCGGGCTTGAGCGCCGCCTTGGCGTCCTTGGGAATGCTGTAGGACAGCGGATTGAAATACAGTTGCAGATTCGGCCGCTCCTCCTGTTCACTGCCGCGGAAAAAGCCCCCGGCCTGATTCACGCTCAAGGCCAGCGGCCCTTTGCGGGTAAAGGCATAGCGCAAGGCCGCCAGCCCCTGCCCCCACAGACTGCCCAGCTCATCATTCAGCGTCTTGCAATTGGCGCGGTAGTAAAAGGACACGCACAGATGGTCTTGCAGATTCTGCCCCACCGCCGGCAGGTGCTGGCGCAGGGGAATGCCCAGCCCTTGCAGCAAGGCGGCATCACCGATGCCGGACAATTGCAGCAGCTTGGGTGAATCCACCGCACCGGCAGCGACAATCACTTCCTTGCTGGCAAAAAACTGGCGTGCCACGCCGTTTTGCCGGACCGCAACGCCATTGGCACGGCCCGTCTCGTCAAACAGGATGGCTTCGGCCTGACAGTGGGTCTCGACTGTGAGATTAGGCCGGCTCATGGCCGGATGCAGATAGGCCGCGCCACTGGATGCGCGTTCGCCATGCTGGATATTTGCCTCGTAAATGCCCGCGCCTTCAAACCGGGCTGCATTGAAGTCGTCGTTAAGCGGCAAACCCAGCTGTTGGCAGGCTTCCAGATAATTCTGGCAGATGGGATGCGCCTGCTCGCGCATCGGGGTGATGCCGATCAGCCCCTTGCTGCCATGCCAGGGCGTATCGCCAGCCGGATGGTTTTCCAGCTGCTTGAAGTAAGGCAGCACATCGCGGTAGCCCCAGCCCGGATTGCCTGCGGCCTCCCAGTCATCGAAATCGGCCGGCTGCCCGCGCACATAGATCATGGCATTGATGGCACCGGAACCACCCAGCACCTTGCCGCGCGGTGCGTACAGCTTGCGCCCGGCCAGCTCGGCCTCCGGCTCGGTGTAATACATCCAGTTGGTTTGCGGGTTGTAATAGTTTTTGACATAGCCCACCGGCAGGCGGAACCAGAAGGAATCATCCTTGCCACCCGCTTCCAGCAACAACACGCGATGCTGGCCGGACTCGCTCAGCCGGCTGGCCAGGATGCATCCGGCAGAACCCGCGCCCACGATGATGGAATCGTATTGCTGGCTCATAGGCTTTTATCCGTATTCCAGCGGTTCTTCCAGGCAGCGGATGACTGCGTCCGCACATCAAACGGCTTGGGGTCCATCAGCAGGTGCAGGCGTTCGCCCTGATAAGGCGAGTGCGCCTTGACCACCTCCATGTTCAGCTCCACGCCAAGGCCAGGCTCGGTCGGCGGGATGATGAAGCCATCCTCCCAGCGGATAGGCTGCTTGAGCACCTGGGAATGGAAACCATCCCAGGTCATGATGCTTTCCTGGATCAGGAAATTGGGCGTGGCGGTCGCCAGTTGAATGCTGGCAGCGGCACCGACCGGCCCGTTATACAGATGCGGCGCAATCTGGGCGTAATAGCCTTCGGCCATGCCGGCAATTTTCTTGGCTTCCAGAATGCCGCCCACCCGTCCCAGATTCATCTGCAAGATGGAGGCCGCGCCCTTTTGCAGCAGTTCCAGGAATTCATACTTGGTGGTCAGCCGCTCACCGGTGGCAATCGGGATGCTGGTCTTGCTGGCCACTTGCGCCATGGCATCGGCCTGGCCGGGGGGGACTGGTTCCTCAAACCACAGCGGGTCGTATTGCTCCAGCCGTTTCGCCAGGCGGATGGCCGAGGCCGGCGTCATCTGACCATGGGTACCAAACAACAGATCGCACTTGCTGCCGACCGCCTCGCGGATCCTGCGGCAGAACAGCTCACACTGGTCCATCACCTCCAGCGACAGATGATGGCCGGAATACACGCTATAAGGCCCGGCCGGGTCGAACTTCAGCGCGGTAAAGCCTTGCTGCATGTATTGCGCGGCGCATTCCGCGGCCAGATCAGGGTCGTCATAGTCGTACTGACCATGGGCATTCCTGGGATAAAGATAGGTGTAGGAGCGCAGGCGCTCATTCACCTTGCCGCCGATCAGCTGGTAGACCGGCTGATTGGCCGCCTTGCCGATGATGTCCCAGCAGGCCATTTCCAGCCCGCTGGCAATGCCCATCATGCTCAGGTCCGGGCGCTGGGTGAAACCGCTGGAATAACACTCGCGGAAGAAGCGCTCCACCTGATGCGGATCATGGTTCAGCAGATAGCGCTCGAACACATCGCTGATGGCCGGCACCATCACCTTGGGATGGAAGGTGGCGGCATACACTTCGCCCACGCCCTCGATACCGCAATCGGTTTTCAGCGTGACAAAAATCCAGTACATACCGCCAACATGTGGCGGAGGAACCGCGACGACATGTGTTTCCATGGAGATGATCTTCATCACACAGACTCCCGTTGTTTATTCAGATGTTTGAAGTAAAACACTGCAACCGTGCCCAGCAAGCCGCAGCAGGCGATATAAGCAAAATAGAAACGGGTGCTATCGATGCCGGGATAATGTGCGGCAAAAGCCGCATTGATCATGGGCAGGAAAATATCCGGCAAATAACCGATCACCGAAATCAGGCCGATGGCCAGGCCGGTCACCGACAGCGGCACCCGGCAGGCATCCAGCAAGGACCAGTACAAGCCGCGGATGGCATAGGTCAGCACGCCGAGCAGCAGCACCAGTGCCAGCAGGAAATAAAGACCGGCACTGCCTGGAAAAAAGATCAGGCCAAACAGGCTGAGCGAGGAAAACAGCATGCTCAGCCCCAGCACACCTTCCTTGGAAAAACGGTCGCCGAGAAAACCGCCACCGATCCCGCCGATGGGACGCATCCACAATTTGGTGACGGTAATGAAGCCGGCAGCCACTGCGCTCATGCCATAGCCCTGCTGCAAATAGGCCGAAAAGGAATAGGTGGCCCAGAACAGCTGGTAACCGCAGAAGATGATCAAGGCCAGCAGCCAGACTTGCGGTATGGACAGCAACAGCCGCAAGTCGGCCAGCACCGTGTTCTGGCGTTCAGCCTTGCTGTCGCGCTCGGCCACGCCCTTGTCCAGGAATAGCAGAATCAGTACGGCAATGCCCAGGCAGGTAAAGGAATACAGATAAATCACCTGCCGCAGTGCCAGCCTGGAGTCTTCTCCCTGCTCGACATGAAAGGCAAAGATGGCCAGCGCAATGGAGGCCAGCACCGCTTCGACCAGGCCACGGCCACCATCCAGAATGCCAAAGAAACGCCCCTGCTCATTGGCCGCGGCCAGCATCTTCACCCCCTTGAGCAGGGCCGCCCAGAAGGTAAGCCCCGCCGCCAGCCCCCAGCCGACAAAGATGAACTCCAAAGACTGATACGGCGGGAAAGTGGCAAACCACAAGCCCAGACCGCCAACCACAGACAAGGAGAAGGCAATCAGCAAGCGCGGAGGAAAACGGTCGGCCAGCCAGCCACTGGGCAAATAGCTGAGGGCATACACCACGCCCAGCATGGAATAGAACACCCCCAGATCGCTGCTGCTGATGCGGAAGCTTTGCAGGATGGTGGTTTCGAAGTTTTGCCGCAGGTATAGCAAGGGATAGATGGCACCTGCGGCCAACAGCAGCAAGCCAAACTGGAAATAGCGCAGACGATTGCGGGCATGCAGCGGCGCTGCTGTCGCCAAAGAGTCAGCATGATTCATCTTGATGGTGTCTCCTGCTGCACCGCAGGACTTTTATCCGGCCTTATCGCTTGGCCATCCTGTCGTGTGCAGACTTGTTGTGATGCCGGGTGAATGACCGGGAGTAAGCTCAGTATTTCAGGACGACCAGCCGCGTCTGGGTGAACTCCAGCATGCCGTGCTTGCCGTCGTCGCCCCCCAGCCCGGAGCGTTTCCAGCCGGCGTGGTAGCCCTGGTAAGGATCCGCGGGGGTGCGGTTGACATAGAGCTCGCCGGCTTCGATGTGGTTGGCAAAACGCATGGCGGTCCGGTAGTTTTCGGTGTACAGCACCGAGGCCAGGCCAAACTGGTGGTCATTGGCCAATTGCAAGGCTTCGTCGGCACTGCGGTATTTCAGGACACACAGCACAGGGCCGAAAATTTCTTCCTGCACGATTTCCATGTCCTGACGACAGCCGGTGAGCAAGGTGGGCGGGTAAAAATAACCAGGGCCTTCCGGAATGAACCCACCGGTTTCCAGCGTGGCCCCGTCATCCACCGCACGCGCCACCATCTGGTGGATGTTCAGCCGTGCCGTGGCATTGACCAGCGGGCCCATATAGTTGGGATTATCGGCACGGTTGCCATACTGGCGGACAGCAAAACGCTGTTTGAGCAGGCGGACAAAATCTTCATACACCTCCTCCTGCACATACACGCGCTCGACCGAGGTACACAGCTGCCCGCAATGGCTGAGAGCCGAGCCGACGATGTCATTGGCCGCCTGCAGCAGCCTGGCATCCGGCTCGATGATGGCCGGCGTCTTGCCACCCAGTTCCAGCGATGACTTGGCGATATTCACCTGGGAATACTCCAGCACCTTGCGCCCGGCCCCCACGCTGCCGGTCAGGGTGATCATGCCCACCTTGGGATGCGTGCACACCGTTTCCGCCACCACATGGCTCATGGTCAGGATATTCACCACCCCGGCAGGCAGACCGGCATCCAGCACCGCCTGGGCAATTTCAAAGGCCGAGCACGGGGTGTTGTTGCTGGGACGCACCACCACGGTATTGCCGGTGATCAGTGCTGGCGCGATCTTGCGCAGCAAGGTGTAGACGGGAAAGTTGAAGGGAATGAGGCATGCCACCACCCCAATGGCTTCGCGCAGCAGCAGCAGGTTTTCCTGCGGGGTGTCGCTGGGAATGACCTCCCCTTCGATACGCCTGGCCCATTCGGCGTGAAAGCGGGTGATTTCAGCCGCATAGCCAGCTTCGGCCGTGGCATCGCTCAGGCTCTTGCCAGACTCGGCGGCCAGCGCAGCGCCGATCTGCGGCGAACGCGCCTGCAATGCCTCAGCCAGTTTGTGCAGGTACCGGCCACGCTCACAGGCCGGCAAGGCGGCCCAGGCTTTTTGCGCTGCCGCCGCGGCATCCACCGCATGTCGTGCTTCGGCAGGGGTGGCTGCCGACACCTTGGCTTGCGCCTGGCCGGTGGCAGGATCCAGCACAATGAAACCGGCATCGCTGTCCGGCGTGATAAAGCAGTTGTTGATGAAATTCTGGTAAGTGCGCATCAGGCCAAACCCCTCGATTAGAGTATTAGCCCTATCAAACCAGCCACCGACCGCGCGGTCAAAATAATTTCAGATATGAATAATTTATTTTACCAGTGAAATTTCCTGCCTATTTGAACAGGCAGATTGACTGGCGAGAGGCCGTAAACAGGCCCTCAACTCACTGGTCCCGTTGCCGCCAGGCGGCCAGCTCGCTCAGCTTCAGCCCGCGTGGAAAGGGGGGTGTTTGCCGTGGGCAATGCGTTGCGAACGGTAAATACCGCTATGGCCGGAAAAATAATAGCTGGCCACGCAAGCCAGTGCGGCGTAAATACCCACCTCGCTACCAAACAGCTCCATGGCCATGAAGGTGGAGGCCAGCGGCGTATTGGCCGCGCCGGCAAACACGGCGACAAAGCCCAGTCCGGCCAGCAGGGAAAACGGCAGCTGCAACAGCGGTGACAAGGCATTGCCCAGCGTGGCACCGATGAAAAACAGCGGGGTCACTTCGCCGCCCTTGAAACCACTGGCCAGCGACAGCACGGTCAGGCTCAGCTTGGCGGCAAAATCATAAGGCGGCAGCGGCTGCTGGAAGGCCTCGACGATCACCGGGATACCCAGGCCGACAAAACGATCCGCCCCTGTCGGCCAGACAATGGCCAGCAGCAACACACCGCCCAGCAAGGGTCGCAGCGGCGGGTACTTCAGCAGTTGCTTGATAACTGCGGCCAAGGCATGGGTGCTGTCGGCAAACAGCTTGCCGACCAGGCCAAACAGCGCCCCGGCCGCCAGCGTGGCCAGCAGCGTCCAGCCACTGATGGCCGGAATGAATTGAATGGCATAGTGGGTATGCTGCACGCCCCAGGCCAGGCCCACCTGGTCGGCCACGATGGCCGCCAGCAGGCAGGGAAACAGCGCGTCGTAGCGCATGCGGCCTATGGCCAGCACTTCCAGCGCAAACACCGCACCGGCCAGCGGCGTGCCGAATACCGAAGCGAAACCGGCAGCGATGCCACACATCAGCAGGATGCGCCGGTCGGCATTGCCCAGTCGCAGCACATGGGTGATCTGGTCGGCCAGCGCCCCGCCCATCTGCACGGCGGTGCCTTCGCGCCCGACCGAGGCGCCAAACAGATGCGACATCACCGTGCCCCACAGCACCAGCGGCACCATGCGCAGGGGAACGATACGGGTGGGGTCGTGGATTTCGTCGATCAGCAGGTTGTTGCCCGCTTCCACCCGGCTGCCATAGCGCAGATAGACCCAGCCAACCACAAAGCCGGCCAGCGGCAACAAGCACAGCAAATAGCGATGGCTGTCACGCATGGCGGTAGCCCACACCAGGCTGTGCAGGAAAAAGGCCGAGGCCGTGCCCGCCAGCAAGGCGACAACACAGGACAGCAGCAGTAATTTGGCCATGCGCGGCAGCATGGCAAGGGTTTCACAGCGGGAAATGGCAGACATGGCGTTCTTCTGAATAGCAAAACAGGGGCACCACCCGGTACTGACGCGCGCAAGCCTGCAGCATCCCCAATACCGGGAATCATGCAGGCATCATCAGCCCGGACGGGCGGTTTGCTGTCACCGCCGCGTCAGGTCGTGCGGCAGGACAAGCGGGAGGCATGCCATCTCCCACAAAGAACAGCCATGCTAGCGGCAAAGCCCGAGCGAGACAAGCAAAAAGCCGGATGGCTCCCCAGGAGCCATCCGGCTTGGCACAAGGCCCTGCATCCGCGCCTGCTCAGCCCAGGGTGTCGCCTTTCTCGTCGCGGGTCTTGTACAGCGAATACAGCACGCCGCTGACCAGCAGCCCCAGTGTCACCACCAGTGACACGCCGGTGGGAATGTGGAACTGCACCAGCTGGATGTCGTTGAGATACACCAGCCCCACTTTCACCCCGATGAACACCAGCACGATGGCCAGCGAATACTTGAGGTATTCGAAGCGGTGCACCATGGCCGACAGGGCAAAGTACAGCGCACGCAGGCCGAGGATGGCAAAGATGTTGGAGGTGTAGACCAGGAAAGGATCCTGGGTGATGGCGAAAATTGCCGGAATGCTGTCCACCGCAAACACCAGGTCGGCGCTTTCCACCAGGATCAGCGTCAGCAGCAGCGGCGTGGCCCACCAGCCACGGGACAGACCGTGCTGTTCACCACGCACCAGGAAATGATGGCCATGCAGGGTGGGCGTGAAGCGCAGGTGGCGGCGCAGCCACTGATAGAGCTTGTTGTCATCCAGCGAGGGATGGCCCTCCTCCTTGCCCAGCAGCATCTTGATGCCGGTCAGCAGCAGGAACAGCCCGAACAGTACCAGCACCCACTTGAACTCGGCCACCAGCACCGCGCCCAGGCCAATCATGATGGCACGCAGCACGATCACCCCCAGAATGCCCCAGAACAGCACCCGGTGCTGGTACAGCCGTGGCACCGCCATGCCGCTGAAGATCAGCGACATCACGAAGATGTTGTCCATCGACAGCGATTTTTCCACCAGATAGCCGGTAAGGTACTGCATGCCGGCATCGCCGCCGCGATACCACCACACCCAGCCGCCAAAGGCCAGGCCCATGGCGATGTAAAACGCCGACAGCTTGAGGCTTTCCTTGACGCCAATCTCGTGGTCGTCCTTGTTGAGCACGCCCAGGTCAAACAGCAGCAAGGCCGCCACGATGGCCATGAACATCAGCCACATCCAGAGCGGTGTGCCTGCAAACAACATATTCAACCATTCCATCATCTTGTTCTTTCACGATAACGCAGCCTGCACCGAAGCCGGCTGCGGGGTAAAACGGCGATGAGCAGGACCAGCCTGCTCATCGTCATGTACTCAGGCGATACGGCGGCTTAGCGCACAGCTTGCAGCGCGGCGATGCGCGACTCCAGCGAGGGGTGGCTGGACAGCAGCCCCATCAGGCCGGCGACACCGGCGATGCCGGAGGCCGCCATGTTCTGCGGCAGCTCGCCGGCATGCACGCCACCCAGGCGGTGCAGTGCGGCAATCATCGGCTGCGGGCTGCCCAGCAGCCTGGCCGCACCGGCATCGGCACGGTACTCACGCTGACGCGAGAAATACATCACGATGAAGGACGCCAGGATGCCGAACACGATTTCACACACGATCACGGTGATGAAGTAGCCAATGCCGGTGCCGCTGGACGACTCCTCGTCGTTGCGGCGCAACAGGTTATCCACCAGATAGCCCACCACGCGCGCCAGGAAGAACACGAAGGTGTTGACCACACCCTGGATCAGCGTCAGCGTCACCATGTCACCGTTCTGGATGTGGGCGATTTCATGCGCCAGTACCGCTTCGACTTCCTGCTCGGTCATCGAGGACAGCAGGCCGGTGGACACCGCCACCAGCGAACTGGACTTGCTGGCACCGGTGGCAAAGGCATTGGGCTCGCCTTCATACACGGCGACTTCCGGCATGGGCAGGCCGGCGCGGTCGGCCAGCTTGCGCACGGTAAACAGCAGCCAGCGTTCGGTTTCGTTACTCGGCTGCTCAATGACGCGGGCACCGGTACTCCACTTGGCCATGATCTTGGACATCCATAGCGAAATGAAGGCACCGCCGAAACCCATCAGTCCGGCAAAGGCCAGCAGGCTGCCCATGTTCAGGCCGCCAGCGGTGATAAAACGGTTGATGCCCAGCAACTGGGCGGCGATGCTCAGCACCAGCATCACCGCGATATTGGTGGCGATCAGCAAGATCACGCGTTTCATGATCAGTCCTCTCAGTAGTGGTGAATGACAGGTCGGCGCTGAGTGCCGGCCCGCATGAAGCAGATGCTGCATGATAGAGCTTTCCAGTCGACGAAAAAATCAAATAAACTAGTAATATTCATCAGATTTTTTCGAATAATTATGCTCAGCGATCTCAATTACAAGCATCTGCACTATTTCTGGGCGGTGGCCCGTGCCGGCAGTGTCACGGCGGCGGCACGGCAGCTGGGCATGACGGCACAGACCGTCAGCGGCCAGATCTCGCGGCTGGAACAACATATCGGCCGCGCCTTGTTTACCCAGCAGGGCCGTGGCCTGGTGCTGACCGAAGCCGGCCGCATGGCCCTGGGCTATGCCGACCGGATTTTCCAGCTGGGGGAAGAATTGCAGGAAATGCTGGCCGACGAGCAACTGGACCACACCCTGCGGCTGAGCAGCGGCATCAGCGATGTGCTGCCCAAGAGCATTGCCTACCGCCTGCTGCAACCCGCGCTGGCCTTGCCACAGCGCGTCAGGCTGCATTGCACCGAGGGGACGTTCGACCAGTTGCTGCACGAGCTGAGCAGCCACAGCCTGGACCTGGTGCTGGCCGACCGCCCGGCACCGGCAGCGGCACAGCAGACGCTGCAATCCTATTTGCTCGCCCGCTGCCCGGTGATGATTTTCGCCACGCCGGCACTGGCCGAGCGCTACCAGCCGGGATTTCCGCACAGCCTGCAGCGGGCACCGCTATTGCTGCCCAGCCGCGACAATGTGCTGCGCGGCCAGCTGGAACACTGGCTGGACGAACGTGGCATTCGCCCGGACATCGTCGGGGAATTCAAGGATGGCGCACTGCTGCATACCTTTGGCGAACAGGGTGCCGGCCTGTTCCCGGCGCCGGCCTTTGCCGCCAGCGATATCACCGGCAGCGGCAAGCTAAGCCTGCTCGGCCCGGTGACCGGTGTGGAAGAGCAGTATTACGCCATTGCCAACCGCCGCAAATTGCAGCATACGGCGGTACAGGCGATCATTCAGCTTGCCGTGTCGGAATAATCGCCACGCGGAAAAGTACGGTTCTGCTGTGCGATTTTTCCCTGAAAAACTGAACCAGCAGTATATCAGCATGGTCTGATTTGACTGCTTACGCCGCTCGCTGCCAAAAACGGCGGTGACTACTGTTGTTCTGCCGGCGAATTATCCATACTGCATGACAAGCCGGCTGCCCGCAGCCGGCATACACTGGCCTGACACTATCTGACTGAATGACCAATTTGCCCAATCCGACTCTCGATGCCATCTTTCAAAGCCTGAGCGCAGGCGAGTGCAGCGGTGCTGCCGCACTGGCCGATCTGGTGCGCAGCCTGCGCCCGTCCAGTGCCACCGATCATGAACAGGCGGTGATGAATCTGCGTGCGCTGGCCTGGCTGCTGGAGCACCATCCGGCATATCGCCAGGCACTGCGCACTGCCCTGCTGGAACTGCTGACCCAGACCCGGCAGATACCGCTGTATACCGAATCGGGCATTCTGGCCAATACCGGCTTTTTCTCCACGCTGTCCAAGCGGGTGGGTGAACGGCTGCTGCCCATGCCCATTCGCGAAGATTCGCTGCAGGACCGCTTCGGCCGCCTCTTCCGCTGGAAGCAGGACCATATCTGGCTGGCCGGCATCCCGGATGAAACCTGGCAGCAGCTATGGCAGGCCATGGCCTGGCAGGAAGAAGCCGACCGCGCCGGCTGGGTACAGACCCGCCTGCAAATGGTGGAGGCGGTACAGATCCTGTCGGCCCGCGTCACTGCCATCGGTCTGGAACCGGAGCTGGTGCGGGTGTATCCGGAAATCGAGCGCTTCGAATCGCCCTTCCTGCACCTGAACGCCGCCGTGCTCAGCTATGCCGACAGCTATCGCCGGGCGCTGGCCGATGACACGCCGCAGGCAGAAGACGACAAGCATGTGCTGGTGCTGCTGGATCAGTGCGAGGAAATACTGGGGAAAATCCGCAAGAATGCCTCGCGCAACGGCATCTCGGTCAACCTCACCTATCAGGCCCTGCGCCTGCTGCAAAGCCTGCACCGCCTGCGCGCCCTGCTGGCGCTGCTGGAGCCGGGCCACGATCCGGGACACAACCCGGCACTGTTTCATCTGATTCAGGATTTCGCCCGCGCCGAAAACCGCAAATACAGCGTCAGCGATGTATTCAAGTCCAATACCGAGCTGCTGGCACTGCAGGTAACCGAGCATGCCGGCCGCCACGGCGAACACTATATTGCCGAATCGCGCCGGGAATGGGCGGGCATGGCCAGGGCGGCCATGGGTGCGGGGCTGATCGTGGGGGTGATGGCGCTGATCAAGCTGCTGCTGGCCCAGGCTCACCTGCCACTGCTGTGGGAAGGGCTGTCCTATGGCCTTAACTACGCCATCGGCTTCATCATCGTGCAATTGCTGCATTTCACCATTGCCACCAAACAGCCGGCGATGACTGCCGCCCGCATTGCCGCCGCCCTGCACCAGCAGGAAAAAAGCGGCAGCAAGGTGCCGCTGGATGAGCTGGCCGAGCTGGTGGTCAAGGTGATGCGCACGCAGTTTGTCGCCATCCTGGGCAATGTGCTGCTGGCCATCCCCACCGCCGCCCTCATCGCCCTGGGCTGGCAGGCAGTGTTCGGCCAGCCAGTGGTTGGCACCGCCAAGGCGCAACACCTGCTGCACGACCTGGACCCGCTGGGCAGCCTGGCCCTGCTGCATGCCGCCATTGCCGGGGTCTATCTATTCCTGTCCGGGCTGATTGCCGGCTATTACGACAACAAGGCCATCTACCGGCGCATCCCGGAACGCCTGGCCGCCCATCCGCTGTTGAACAAGCTGCTGGGCAAGCATCGCGCCTGGAAGCTGGGGCATTATGTCGAACACAATCTGGGGGCACTGGCCGGCAACTTCTATTTCGGCCTGTTCCTCGGGCTGACCGGCACCATCGGCATCATTCTCGGCCTGCCACTGGACATCCGTCACATCACCTTCTCCGCCGCCAATCTGGCATTCGGTCTGGTGGCGCTGGACTTCCAGCTGCCCTTGGGGATGATTGCCCTGTACTGCGGCGGCGTGGCGCTGATCGGCTTCACCAATCTGGCGGTCAGCTTCAGCATGGCCTTGTGGGTGGCGCTGCGTTCGCGCAAGCTGAGCGGCCGCCAGGTGCTGCCGCTGCTGCCGCTGTTGCTCAAACGCTTTATCCGCCAGCCGCTGCAGTTCTTCATCCCGCCCGCTGCGCCGCGCCCGGCGACGGACGAGGCCGCCGGGGACAAGCCGGCCGGTTCCTGAGCAGCCCGCAAGCCAGCGCCAGACCCGCTTTCAGCCGGGCTTGCGCCAGCGCTGATTGCGTCGGCCCAGCAGCCGCTCCAGCAGGCTGAGCAGCAAGGACAGCCCGGCCGAGCTCAAGACCACCAGCGTGGCCATGGCCGCTGCCGCAGCGGTATCGCCGGCATCGTCCATGGTGATGATGGACACCGCGGCCAGGCTGTGTTCCGGCGTCATGATAAAGATCAGCGCCGACAGCGTAGTCATGGCCGACACAAACAGAAAGCGCGCCACATCCACCAGCGCCGGCAGGCAGACCGGCAGGCTCACCCGCCACCAAGTTACCCAGAACGGCACTTTCAGCGAAGCGGCCACCGCTTCGAACTCGCCATCCAGCTGCTTGAGTGCCGTGGCGGCGGTCAGGTGCGCCGTGGTATAGAAGTGGGCAATGCAGCACAACACCATCAGGCCCAGGCTGCCATACCAGCCATGCAGCGGATTGGCCGGGTGATTGAAAAAGAACACATAGCCCAGGCCCAGCACCAGCCCCGGCACCGCCATCGGCAACATGGCCAGAAAGCGCAGCAGGCCGCGCCCCAGCGCCATGCCCGGCAGTTTTTCGCAGACACAGGCCCCGACAAACACCAGCAGGCTGCCCAGCACTGCCGTGGCCGTGGCCAGCTGCAGGCTGTTGACATAGGCCGACCAGCCGCCGCCATCCACCGTGTCGAACTGATAATGGGCCAGGGTAAAGTCCAGATTGTACGGCCAGTACTTGATGAAGGACGCCGCCACCCCCACCCCCAGCAGCGCCAGCAGCAAGAGGCTGATGGCCAGCAACAGCAGCAGGGCGCAGGCATCGCGCAGCCATGATGGCGCCGGGGCAAACGGCTGCGCCCGCGCGGTCAGCGCCGCCTGCTGCCGCCTGGCCATGCGCCGCTCCACCAGACAGGACAGGATGGCCGGCAGCAACAGCAGCAAGCCCACTACCGCCCCGCGCGGAAAGTTCTGCTGGCCGATCACCTGCTTGAAGGCTTCCACCGCCAGTACATTGAAATCGCCCCCCACCACCTTGGGCACGCCGAAATCGGTCAGCACCAGGGTAAATACCACCAGCCCCGCCGAAACCAGCCCGTAACGCACTCCGGGCAGGGTGATGGTGAGGAACTGGCGCAGGGGCCCGGCCCCCAGCACCCGGCCAGCTTCGTATAGCCGGGCATCGGCAGCGGACAGCGCCGTCATGATGATCAGCAAGGCATGGGGAAAGGTATAGAACAACTCGCCCAGCACCACGCCCCAGAAGCCATAGATATTGCCGCCGTGCAGCCAGTCCTTGAGCAGGCCCTGGTTGCCGAACAGGTAAACCAGCGAAATGGCCGGCATCAGCGACGGCGCCAGCAGCGGCGACAAGCCGATCTGCCGCCACAGCCCCCTGCCCCACAGCCGGCTGCGCAGCAGGGCCCAGGCAAAGGCAAAGGCCAGTGGCAGCACCAGTGCGGTGACGGTCAGCCCCAGTTGCAGGCTGTTACTGCTGGCGCGCATCAGGCCCGGTGATTGCAGCACCTGGGCAAAATTGACGAGGCCGACAAAGCCGCCGTCGCCATCCTGTACCGCCTTGGCAAAGATAAACAGCAAGGGCAGGCCCAGCCCCAGCAGCAACACCGCCACCAGCGCCCACAACAGCAGGCTGGCAATGCGCGCCTCGCCTGCGATGCCGGTCTGCCCGCCACGCGGCAGCCAGCGTAATACCGCGCTCAGCATGGCAGGTCTCCGGCAAAGGCCAGCAGGCGGGCCGCCGGCAGTTCCACCGGCACGATCTCCCCCGGCACCAGCGGCTGGCGGTCCAGCATGCCGGGACAGACTTCGGCATACAGCACCTGGCCGGGCATGCCTTCCGGCAGCAGGCGGATGCGGGTCAGCGCACCGCCAAAACTGATATTGTCGACGCGGGCCAGCACGGTATTGGGCGCGTTTTCCCAGCGCGGCTTGATGATGACGTCCTCCGGCCGCAAAAACAGCTGCAAGGCCGGGGCTGGCGGCAGTGGCTGTTGCAGCCGCAGCGCATGGTTGCCCACGCGTACCTCATGCGCGCCGCAGGCCGTGGCCGGCAGCCAGTTGGCCTCGCCGACGAATTCCGCCACAAAGCGGCTGCAGGGCTGGCGGTAGATTTCCGCCGGCGTGCCGATCTGCTCGATCCGGCCGGCATTCATCACCACCACCCGGTCGGCAATGGCCAGCGCCTCTTCCTGATCATGCGTCACCATCAGCGTGGTCACCCCCAGGCGCTGCTGCAAGCCTTTCAGCTCCTCGCGCAGCTTGTCGCGCACCCGGGCGTCCAGCGCCGACAGCGGTTCATCCAGCAACAGCAGGCCAGGCGAGGTCGCCAGCGCGCGCGCCAGTGCCACGCGCTGCTGCTGGCCACCGGATAATTGCGCCGGGTATTTGTCCTCGGCACCGGGCAGGCCCACCATGTCCAGCAGCTCGCGTACCCGCAGGCGGTGGCGTTGCCGCTCATGCCGTGGCTTGAGCCCGTAGGCGATATTGTCCGCCACGCTCAGGTTGGGAAACAGCGCATAGCTCTGGAAGACGATGCCGTAATCACGCTGCGCCGGTGCGGCACGGGTGATATCGCGCGCTTGCAGCGCAATGCTGCCGGCATCCGGCAGATCAAGCCCGGCAATCAGGCGCAGCAAGGTGGTCTTGCCGCAGCCGGAAGGCCCCAGCAGGCAGACGAACTCGCCCTTGCGTATGGATAGCGATACCGCATCCAGCGCGGTAAAACTGCCAAAGCGGCGGGACAGCCCGCGCATGGTCAGGTGATCGCTCAAGCCGTGTTCGGCCGGTTTCATGAAACACTCCTTCTGCCACCGCCGGCAAGCGCTACCGGCATGCGTGGTATAAATCGACAGACAACAGGCTGACCAGCTGATTGGGCCAGGGCCGGCACGGCGCAATGGCCGGCCCGGCAAGTGGCGGCAGCGCCAAACAAACGACACCAACAGTCGGCGGACTGCTGGTGTCGCGGGTAATGGACAACTAGCCGTTCAGCACACCGCCTCAGTTCTTCGGCGCGGCCTTGCTTTCATAACGACGCGACCATTCCTGCAGGATGGCTTCGCGGTTCTTGGCGGCCCAGGCAAAGTTGTTCTTGCTCAGGCGCTTGGCGTAGTCGGTGGGGATATAGGGGTTCTGCTTGGCCACGCCCGGCATGGCCACCACGGCGTAGTTCTTTTCATACAGCTGCATGGCCGGCAGGCTGACCGAGAAATCCGCCAGCTTTTTGGCGGCGGCCAGGTTCTTGCTGCCCTTGAGGATGGCCGTGGCTTCCAGATCCCAGCCCAGACCTTCCTTGGGATAGACCAGATCGATCGGTGCGCCCTTTTCCTTCAGCTCGGCACCGCGGTATTCAAAGGAAATGCCGATGGGGTATTCGCCGGCGGCGGCCATCTTGCACGGCTTGCTGCCGGAATGCACATACTGCGCCATGTTGACGTGCAGTTTGTCCATGTAGTCCCAGCCCTTTTTCTCGCCCATCATCTGCAGCCAGGCGGACACATCCAGATAGCCGGTGCCGGACGAGGCCGGATGCGGCATCACGATCTGACCCTTGTAAACCGGCTTGGTCAGGTCGGCCCAGCTTTCCGGCTTGGGCAGGCCTTTCTTGGCGGCTTCCACGGTATTGAAGCAGATGGTGGCGGCCCACACGTCCATGCCCGTCCACTTGGGCGGGTGCGCCTTGTCGACGAATTCGCGATTGAGCTTTTCCACACCCTTGGGCGCATAGCCTTGCAGCATGCCCTGCTGATCCAGGATCATCAGGCTGGTGGCAGCCAGCCCCCACACCACGTCGGCCTGCGGATTGTTCTTTTCCGACAGCAGCTTGGCGGTGATCACCCCGGTGGATTCGCGCACAAAGCGCAGCTCGATATCCGGATTGGCCTTTTCAAAGGCTTCCTTGTAATCCTTCACCTGGTCGGCTTCCAGTGCGGAATACACCGTCAGGGTGGTGGTGGCCTGTGCCAGCGGAGCCATCAGGCCGGTACACACCAGGCCAATACATGCAGCCATCTGCTTTTTCATCGACATTACTCCATTGATTTAGACGTATAGACAAATTTACCGGCACTTGAAGGCTGGTCGGCCAGTCAATGGCTGCATCTTGACCGGCATGAATGACAAGGCAGTTAAACCGACATGAAACTTGTCTTGCGCTGCTAGACCTTTCCCGCAAACTGTCCGCCCAGCGTGGCGCTGCCGATTTTCTTGGCCGCAGCCAATGCCCGCGGTATACACTGCAAGCATAAAATAAACGGACCCCGAAGCTGCCCAATGACCCTGCGTCGCATCTTTGACAGCATCATCACCCGCTTGCTGATCCTGGTGGTCTGCCTGGTGTGCATCGGCTCGCTGGCACGCTATTACGCGCTGGGACATTTCCTGCGCCAGGATCTCAGCACGGTGGTGCAGGAACAGCAGCTGGCGCTGGCCAGCTATGTGGCGCGTGATATCGATGACAAGATCAGCCAGCGCCAGACCCTGCTGACCCATCTCGCCAGCGATCTGCCACAAGCCTTGCTGCAGCGACCGGAGCAGCTGCGCCAGTGGCTGCGCCAGCAATACCAGTACCAGAACCTGTTTTCCGGCGGCCTGTTCGTGGCTGATCTGCACGGCAGGGCCGTGGCCGACTACCCGGTAGCGCCTGGCCGCACCGAACGCAACTATATCGACCGCGACTACATCCGGGCTGCCTTGCAGGGCAGCAGCTATATCGGCCGCCCGGTGCTGGGCCATGCCCTGGGCGTACCGGTATTGCCGATGGCCGTGCCGGTGTTCAATCGCGACATGCAGGTGGTGGCCGTGCTGGCCGGCATCACGCCACTGGCGGCACCCGGCTTTCTCGACCTGCTGCAGAAAGCCCAGATCGGCCATGACAATGGTGGTTTTGTGCTGGTGTCGCCGCGCGACAACCTGTTCGTGGCCTCCTCGCAAAAGGGCATGAACCTGCAAAAGCTGCCCGCCAGCGGCATCAACCCCTTGCATGACCGCGCCATGGCCGGCTATCGCGGCAGCGGCATCACCACCAATGCCGAGGGTCAGGAAGAAGTTGCCGCCATCGTGTCGGTGCCCAGCAGCGGCTGGTTTGTGGTGGCGCGCCTGCCCAGCAGCGAGGCCTTTGCCACCGTCGGCCATGTGCAGACCTTCGCCATTCGCGGTGCCATCGTGGCCACCGTGCTGTTTGCCTTGCTGGCATCGGCCTGCATGTATTACGTGTTGCGGCCGCTGTTTCATGCCGCCGCCGACGCCGAACGCATGACGCGCGGCGAACTGCCGCTGGTGCCGCTGGCCATCCGCCGCAATGATGAAGTGGGCCACTTCATCGCCGCCTTCAACCGGCTGCTGCGCAAGCTGCACGAACAGCAGGCGCAGCTGGAACGCATCGCCCACCACGACACCCTGACCGGGCTGCCCAATCGCCTGCTGCTGGCGGACCGGCTGAAACTGGCGCTGGCACAGTCACGCCGCCACGGCAAGCACGTGGCCCTGCTGTTCATGGATCTGGACGGATTCAAGCACATCAACGACAGCCTGGGACATGATGCCGGCGACGAGGCCTTGCGCATGGTCACCACCCGGCTGCAAGCGGTACTGCGCGAAACCGACACCCTGGCGCGTATCGGCGGTGACGAATTCGTGCTGCTGCTGTGTGACCTGGACGAGCAGGCCAGGGACATTGCCCGCATCGTGGCGGAAAAATGCCTGGCCGCCATGCAGCCGCCGCTGCGCATCGGCACGGAGGAATTCCAGCTGGGCATTTCCATCGGCCTGACCCTGGCCCGGGCCGACAGCACGCCCGATTCGCTGCTGCAGGAGGCGGATCAGGCGATGTATCTGGCCAAACATGCCGGTGGCAACTGCCTGATGCGCAGCTAGCAGCGGGCCGGGCGGCACGCTGCTGTTTGACCATGATCAAACCAATCCGACCAGTTAAATTTTTCAGTACATTCTCACCAAAAATAAGAAATATCCGAAAAATAACCCTACCCTGGCGAAAAACTACAGTGAATACCCCTGTCGACGCCTCCATATACTACAAAACATCCCGCCACGGGATCGGACCCCGGCCAGCCCTGGCCACGCCAGTCGGCATGCAGCATGCCAGTGCGCCGCCGTCCGGATGACAAGCCCTGTCATCGCTGCCTGACCGAGCAGGCCGCCTGTCACCAACAGGTCGCCCGGCTACCTGCCCAAGACGTTTGCTGTTGCTTCCATCCAATAACAGAAGGAGACGGTAATGTTGATCGGTGTTCCCAAGGAAATCAAAAACCACGAGTATCGTGTGGGTCTCACCCCTTCCGGCGTGCGCGAACTGGTCGCCCACGGCCACAAGGTGCTGGTGCAGACCCAGGCCGGGCTGGCCATCGGTTTTACCGATGAACAGTACATCCAGTCCGGGGCCTCGATAGCTTCTTCGGCAGAAGAGGTATTTTCCAAGGCCGAGATGGTGGTGAAGGTAAAAGAACCGCAGCCGGTGGAGTGCCGCATGCTGCGTACCGGCCAGATCCTGTTTACCTATCTGCACCTGGCGCCGGACCCGGAGCAAACCAAGCTGCTGACCGAATCCGGCGCGGTGGCCATTGCCTACGAAACCGTGACCGACGAGCGCGGCGGCCTGCCCTTGCTGGCCCCGATGTCGGAAGTGGCCGGGCGCATGGCCATCCAGGCTGGCGCCCATGCGCTGGAAAAAGCCCAGGGCGGACGTGGCGTGCTGCTGGGTGGCGTGCCGGGCGTGGCACCGGCGCGCGTGGTGGTGATCGGTGGTGGTGTGGTGGGCCTGAATGCGGCGCGCATGGCGGCCGGGCTGGGCGCCGATGTCACCATTCTGGACAAGTCGCTGCCGCGCCTGAAGGAAATCGACATGGTGTTCGGCGGCCGCATCAAGACCCTGGTGTCCAATACCGCCAATATCGACGAATCCATCCGCGAAGCCGACATGGTGGTCGGTGCGGTGCTGATTCCGGGTGCGGCGGCACCCAAGCTGGTTACCCGCGCCATGCTGGGCAATATGAAACCGGGTGCGGTGCTGGTGGATGTGGCCATCGACCAGGGCGGCTGTTTCGAAACCAGCCGCGCGACGACACATCAGGACCCCATCTATGTGGTGGATGGCATCGTGCATTACTGCGTGGCCAATATGCCGGGCGGCGTGGCCCGCACCTCCACCCAGGCACTGAACAATGCCACCCTGCCCTTCACGCTGGAACTGGCCAACAAGGGCTGGCGTCAGGCACTGCTGGACAATGCCCACCTGCGCAATGGCCTGAATGTGTGCCATGGCGAGATCACCTACAAGGCGGTGGCCGATGATCTGGGCTACCCCTATGTCGATCCGGTGGAAGCCATCAAGACCGCCTGATTCCCCTCAGGCTGTCCGCTGCTGACAAGGCCGGCCCATGCCAGGATCATGGCGCTGGCCGGCCTGATTGCATCAGCGTTCAGGCCAGCAGCAGGGTCAGCAGCCGCTGGCCGGCCTGCTCCAGCGCACCATCATTCTGCAGCACGATACAGCCCGGCGGCGGCTGATAGGCATCGGCCTCACGCAGGCGGGCGGCAATCTGCTGCGGCGTTTCGCGGCCACGCGCAGCCAGCCGCGCGGCCCGGACCTCGGCACTGGCGGTAATCCACACCGCTTGCAGCGCGGGAAACACCGCCTGCGCCTGGGGCAGGGTGGCACGCGAACCATTCACCACCACATCCAGCCCGTGTGCCAGCCAGCTTTGCACCTCCACCCCCAGCGCATAATCCAGGCCATTGCGTTGCCAGCACAGGGCAAAGCAGCCGCTGGCCTGGCGTTGGTGGAATTCCGCGCCGCTGAGCGCGATATGGTTTTCGCCGCCGGCATCGGCCGCGCGCGTGATATAGCGGTGGGCAAACACCACACCGGCCGCGGCCGGCAGCTGCTGCCGCACATAGGCCAGCACGCTGTCCTTGCCCGCCGCCGACGGCCCCATCACATACCACAGCCTTCCCGGTTCAACCCACATGCTGCAGCACTCCATCAAAGCTGCAGCTGGCCAGATAGCGCAGGGGGCTGGCCGGCTGCGGCTCGACAAACAAGGCCAGCCGGTCCACCAGCAGGGGCGGCAGGTCGGCAAAATGGCGCTCGGCCGCCTGCAACAGCTGCTGTGCTTCGCTGGCATCCGCCAGCGTATCGCTCAGGGTGAAGTGGCAGCGGTATTGCTCGAACACATAGGGATAGCCCCAGCGCTGCTGCAATTGCTGCTGGCGTTCGCTCAGGCCGGGCCGTGGCCGTATGGCTTGCTGCCGCTCGACCAGTCCATCCAGCGCCACCACGCAGCTGCTGGCCAGCTCATCCAGCATGGCGCTGGGGGCAGACGGGCGCAGGGCGAGAAAATCACCCAGTCTGGCCGGCTGCAGCGGCAGGCTGAATGGCTGGAAACGCCGGGCCAACGCCAGCAGCTGCTGCAACAGCATGGCCTCGCTGACCTGGGCGGCCGGCACAAACGGCGCTTTCAGCGTGGCATGCCAGCCATAGCGCGCTGGCGTGCGGGTAAGCAGCTCGAGACGTTCGCCACTGATGCCAGCCAGCGCGGGCTGCAGCACCGCCACATCGCGCGCGGCATCCCGGCCCAGCCAGTGGCAACCGGCCTGCCACCAGCGGCTGTCGGGGGCAGGTGCCAGGTAAACGGCATAGCGCATCACTGATCCTCCATCACCAGCTGCACCAGGTCACCATTGAAACAGGTGATGCCGTACTGCACCGGACGACCGTCGGGATCGACGTTCAGCGATTTGACATGCAATACCGGGCGGTTCTTGGGAATGCCCAGATAGTCCACCACCTCGCTGTCCGGCAGCCGTGCCGTCACCCGGGTAAAGCGGCGGGTGTAGTCCTGGATGCCGAAGTGCTGCAGGGTAAGGGTGACCGAGCGCTGCTGCTGGTAGATGGCCGGCAGATCGGGAAAACGCGCCGCCGGGAAAAACATGGTGGCGTAGTCCACCACCCGGTTTTCCACCCGGCTCAGCGTCTTGATGCGAAACAGCAGCTCACCGACCTTCACCTCCAGCAGGGCGGCCAGCTCGGCATTGGCCGCCAGGCTGTCGCTGGCCACCACATCGATGTCCGAACTGAGATTCTGCCGGGCCATATTGCGGGAAAAACGCGTGCGCTTGCTGATGGCGTAGTCGATGGCATTGTCCTGCACGAAAGTGCCGCGCCCCTGCTCCACCCGCAACAGGCCGCGTTCCACCAGCGTGGCCACCGCGCGCCGTATGGTATGGCGGTTGACGCGGAAGCGTTCCGCCAGTTGCAGCTCGGTAGGCAGTTGCTCACCGGCCTGCAGCTGGCCGCAGGCAATTTCCTCGGCCAGACTGTTTTCGATCTGACGCCATACCGCCACCCCTGAACCGCGTTCAATCATCTTTTTTCTCCGTCACCGCCAATGGTCTAGCGGCGCAATCCAAGCTTCACAAAAACTTCACGCTGACGTGCTGTTCACTTATCGACTGCTGCCATTATCATGCAGTCGTCTATACGTTTATATGAATTTTTCTTGAAACCAGCACAGGTTCACCACCCACATGGAAACCACGACAAGACAATACTGGCTCAGTCTGCTGGCACACAGCCCGGCACCACGGCTGGCCGAGCTGCTGCAACAGCACCTGCCGCCGGCTGACGACATCAGCTGGCTGCGGCGCGCCCAGACCGGCCTGGTGATGTTGCAGGGCCGCAGCGGCGGCAGCGGCAGCCGCTTCAATCTGGGCGAGATCAGCGTCACCCGCGCCAGCTGCCAGATCGCCGGCTGGCTGGGGCATGGCTGGGTACGCGGCAGCGATGGCCAGCATGCCGAGCTGATTGCCCAGGCCGATGCGCTGCTGCAAAACCCGCAATACTACCCGCCGCTGCAGGCAGCCCTGCTGCAGCCGCTGCAACAGGAACTCAGCGCACGGCGCGAACAGAGCGCCCGTGCGGCGGCGGCCAGCAAGGTCGAGTTCTTCACCATGGTCAGGGGGGACTGATGCTACTACAAGCTTTCGACAATATGGTGCAGGACTGCCAGCAGGTATTCCGCTGCACCCTGGCGGCGATGGCCGAGCCACTGCTGCCGCGCACCCTGCCCTGCCTGCCGCCGGCGCTGCCCGGCCTCAAGCCGGCCACCAGCGCCTTGCTCTATACCCTGATCGATCAGGATGTGACGCTATGGGCGCCAGCGCTGCCGCCCGCCACGCTGGCCAGCCTGCGCTTTCATTGCGCGCTGCGTCTGGCAGATACACCAGAGCAGGCCGATTTCATTTTGCTGCCGGCCGGCAGTGCCTTGCCCCCCTTGTCCAGCCTGCGCGCAGGCAGCCCGGAATACCCGGACCGCTCCGCCACTGTGCTGCTGGAAGTGGAAGATTTTACCCCGCAGCAAGTGGAAGCCAGCGGCCCTGGCTTCGCCAGCCCACGCCGCTTTGGTGCAACAGGACTGCCGCCGGCGTTCTGGACGCAATGGCAGGCCAACCATGCCCGTTTCCCGCTGGGTGTGGATGTGCTGCTGATTTCCGCCACCCAGCTGGCCGGCTTGCCGCGCAGCACCGTGGTACAGGAGGGATGACATGTATGTAGCCGTAAAAGGTGGCGAAACCGCCATTGCCCGTTCCTGGGATTTGCTGGCCGCCGCGCGCCGTGGCGACAGCGCACTGGCCGAGCTGAGCCTGGGGCAGATCCGCCAGCAACTGCGCCTGGCCGTGGCCAGGGTGATGCAGGAAGGTTCGCTCTACGACGAAGAACTGGCCGCGCTGGCGCTGAAGCAGGCCGCCGGCGACACGGTGGAGGCGGTCTTTCTGCTGCGAGCCTTCCGTACCACCCTGCCGCGCTTTGCCAGCAGCAAGCCGCTGGATACTGCCGCCATGCGGGTACGCCGCCGCGTGTCCGGCACCTTCAAGGATGTGCCGGGCGGCCAGATACTGGGCCCCACTGCCGATTACACCCAGCGCCTGCTGGACTTCTCGCTGGGCCACAGCAGTGAAGTGCCGCCCTGCACCCTGGCCGACAGCGGCGTACCGCAGCCCTTGCCCAGCGTGCTGGAAGTACTGGCCGCCGAAGGGCTGATCGAAGCCGAGCAGCCCTTGCCCGGCGACCCGGAGCCGGCCGACCTCACCCGCCAGCCGCTGATGTTCCCGGCCGACCGCGCTACCCGCCTGCAAAACCTGGCGCGTGCCGATGAAGGCTGGCTGCTGGGTCTGGCTTACTCCACCCAACGCGGCTACGCCGAAAGCCACCCCTTTGCCGGCGAAATCCGCATGGGCGAAGTCAGCGTCAGCGTTTGCCCGGAAGAATTGGGCTTTGACATCGACATCGGCGAAATCACCCTGACCGAATGCCAGATGATCAACCAGTTTGCCGGCAGCAAGACCGCCCCGCCGCAATTCACCCGCGGCTATGGCCTGAGCTTTGGCGAAGCCGAACGCAAGGCCATGGCCATGGCGCTGGTCGACCGCAGCCTGCGTGCCGAAGAGCTGGGCGAAGCGGCCCACGCCCCGGCCCAGCAGCAGGAATTCGTGCTGTATCACAGCGACAATGTGGAAGCCTCCGGCTTTGTCCAGCATCTCAAGCTGCCGCATTACGTCGACTTCCAGGCCGAGCTGTCGCTGATCCGCACCCTGCGCGCCCAGGCCAACTCCTCCGCACCACAAGAGGCCGCCCATGACTGAAGCCTGTCATAGCCAATGGCAATACAATTTTGCCTTTCTCGACGAAAACACCAAGCGCATGCTGCGGCGGGCCTTGCTCAAGGCGGTGGCCATCCCCGGCTACCAGGTGCCGTTCGGCAGCCGGGAAATGCCGCTGCCCTATGGCTGGGGCACCGGCGGCATCCAGCTCACCGCTAGCATCATCGGTCAGGATGACGTGCTCAAGGTCATCGATCAGGGGGCAGATGACACCACCAATGCCGTCAACATCCGCCGCTTCTTCGCCCGTGTCACCGGCGTGGCCACCACCAGCAGCACCGCGGCAGCCAGCCTGATCCAGAGCCGTCACCGCATCCCGGAAACCCCGCTGCAGCCAGGGCAGATCATGGTGTTCCAGGTACCGGAGCCGGAAGCGCTGCGCACGCTGGAAGCCAGCGAGGTGGAAACCCGCAAGCTGCATGCCCATCAGGAATACGGGCTGATGCACGTCAAGCTGTACGAAGACATCGCCCGCTTCGGCCATATCGCCACCAGCTACGACTACCCGGTGATGGTGAACCAGCGCTATCTGAGCTCGCCCTCGCCCATTCCCAAATTCGACAACCCCAAGCTGCACATGAGCCCGGCCCTGCTGCTGTTTGGCGCCGGCCGCGAAAAGCGGCTGTATGCCATTCCGCCGCATACCCGGGTGGAAAGCCTGGCGTTCGAAGACCATCCCTTCAGCGTGCAGCGCTGGGAGCAGGCCTGCGCCCTGTGCGGCAGCCATGACAGCTATCTGGATGAAATCATCACCGACGACGCCGGAGCCAGGATGTTTGTCTGCTCCGATACCGATTACTGCCAGCAACAGCAGGAGGGCAAGGCATGAGCCAGCCAGTACTGAGCGTGAGCGGCCTGGCCAAGGACTATGGCAACGGGCAAGGCTGCTTTGACATTGATTTCGAACTGTACGAGGGCGAGGTGCTGTGCATTGTCGGTGAGTCCGGCTCGGGCAAATCCACCCTGCTCGCCACCCTGGCCGGCCGCCTGAGCGCCGATGCCGGCAGCGTGCGCTTTCGCGACCGCGCCGGCAGCAGCCACGAACTGACCACCCTGGCCGAAGCCGAG
The DNA here is from genome assembly GCF_016429115.1 of Aquitalea sp. ASV15. Classification (NCBI taxonomy): domain Bacteria; kingdom Pseudomonadati; phylum Pseudomonadota; class Betaproteobacteria; order Neisseriales; family Chromobacteriaceae; genus Aquitalea; species Aquitalea sp. ASV15. Next base: position 54,089 of record NZ_JAELTZ010000012.1, read on the forward strand.
CGCCGCCGGCTGGCACGCAGCGAGTGGGGCTTTGTCACCCAGCATGCCCGCGACGGCCTGCGCATGAATGTATCGGCCGGCGCCAATGTCAGCGAACGGCTGATGGCGCTGGGCCAGCGCCATTACGGCCAGCTGCGCGAAACCGCCGCCCAGTGGCTGGAAAAAGTGGAAATCAGCCGCGAGCGGCTGGACGACCGCCCCACCGCCTTTTCCGGCGGCATGCAGCAGCGCTTGCAGATCGCCCGCAACCTGGTCACCCAGCCGCGGCTGGTGTTCATGGACGAACCCACCGGCGGGCTGGATGTCTCGGTCCAGGCGCGCTTTCTCGACCTGCTGCGGCGGCTGGTTCACGATACCGGCATCGCCGTCATCATGGTGACGCACGATCTGGGCGTGGCGCGGCTGCTGGCGCAGCGCACGCTGGTGATGCAACAGGGCCGGGTAGTGGAAGCCGGGCTGACCGACCAGATCCTGGATGATCCGCAACACCCTTACAGCCAGCTGCTGGTGTCCTCCATTTTGCAGGCCTGAAATCATGAAGCTACTGATCGATGCTCAACAGCTGAGCAAAACCTTTGTCCTGCACCAGCAGCATGGACTGGCGCTGCCGGTGCTCGCCGACGTTTCACTGCAAGTGGCCGCAGGCGAATGCGTGGCACTGACCGGCCCCTCCGGTGCCGGCAAAAGCACCCTGCTCAAGGCACTCTATGCCAACTACCTGGTAGGGGCTGGCAGCATCCGCATCCGGCACCAGGGCAGCTGGGTCGACATGACCACCGCCCGGCCCCATGAAATTGCCGCCGTGCGCCGCCATACCCTGGGCTATGTCAGCCAGTTCCTGCGGGTGATTCCACGGGTGTCGGCCCTGGATATCGTGGCCGAACCGCTGCTGGAATGGGGCTACTCTATGCAGGAAGCCCAGCAGCAGGCCGGCGCATGGCTGGCGCGGCTGAATATCGGCGAGCGGCTGTGGCAGCTGCCGCCGGCCACGTTTTCCGGCGGCGAGCAGCAGCGGGTGAATATCGCCCGCGGCATGATCGCCCCCCGCCCCATCCTGCTGCTGGATGAACCGACCGCCTCGCTCGACGCGGCCAATCGCGCCGTGGTGGTCGAGCTGATGCTTGAAGCACGCCAGCGCGGTGCGGCGCTGGTCGGCATTTTCCATGATGAAGACACCCGCGCCGCCGTGGCCAGCCGCATTTTCGATGTGCCGCTGGCCCCTGCCCTGTGCGCCTGAGCCCTGACTGCGAAAGAAGCCCGATGAAACACCTGCTCAACAATGCCCGCCTGATCCTGGCCGACCGCATCATCGAGCGCGGCGCGCTGGAAATCGACAACGGCCTGATCAGCGCCGTGCATGAACAGCCGCTGCCGCCCGACACCCCCGCCTGCGAAGACCTGCACGGAGACGACCTGCTGCCCGGCCTGGTGGAAATCCACACCGATAATCTGGAAAAGCACCTGATGCCGCGCAACGGCGTGCTCTGGCCCATGCTGCCGGCGGTGGTCACCCACGATGCCCAGTGTGCGGCAGCCGGCATCACCACGGTCTTCGATGCGCTGGCCGTGGGCGATCTGGAAGGCGAAAGCGTGCGGCTCGACACCCTGCACACCGCCTTTGCCGCCATCAACCTGGGCATGGAGCAAGGCGTGTTCCGCGCCAATCACCTGTTCCATCTGCGCTGTGAGCTGGCCTATCCCGGCCTGCTGCAAGAATTGCAGCCGCTGATCGGCCACCCTGCCGTGCGCCTGCTATCGGTGATGGACCATACTCCGGGCCAGCGCCAGTATCGCGATATCGAGCAATACAAAAAGTACTACGGCAAGAAAAAGGTCGGCTGGAACGAACAGACCTTCCTGCAGGCAGTCAGTGAACGCCAGCACATGCAGCAACAGTATGCCGGCCGGCACAAGCAGGCCGTGGTGGAACTGGCGCGCCAGCATGGCATTCCGCTGGCCAGCCACGACGATACCGACCTGTCCCATATCAGCGAGGCGGTGCTGGATGGCGTGACGATTTCCGAATTCCCCACCACGCGCGCCGCTGCCCAGGCCGCCCGCGAGCACGGCTTGCACACGGTGATGGGCGCACCCAATGTGGTGCGTGGCGGCTCGCATTCCGGCAATGTCGCCGCGCTGGAACTGGCGCACCACGGCCTGCTGGACATCCTGTCTTCCGACTATGTGCCGGCCAGCCTGCTGCACGCCGCGTATTTGCTGGTGGCACAGGCCGGCTGGAGCTTGCCGCAGGCGATTGCCACCGTCAGCCACAATCCGGCACAGGCAGTGGGGCTGAGCGACCGCGGCCGGATCGCCGTCGGCCTGCGTGCCGACCTGCTGCAAGTGCGCCCGCACCCGGCAGTGCCGCTGGTACAGCAGGTGTGGAACGCCGGGCGGAGGGTATTCTGATGCCGGATACCATCACCACCCTGCGCCGCCTGCTGCTGGAACACGGCCAGCAGCACTATGGCGAAGCCATTACCCAGGCCGACCATGCCATCCAGGCCGCCACGCTGGCGCGCGACTGGGGCTGTGACGAAGAAATACAGCTGGCCGCCCTGCTGCACGATATCGGCCACCTGCTGGAACACGACGGTGCCGCCGCCATGGGCGAGTACGGCGTGCAGGCGCACGACCGGCTGGGGGCAGACTACCTGCTGGCACTGGGCTTCTCGGCGCGGGTGGCCCGGCTGGTGGGCATGCATGTGGCGGCCAAACGCTATCTGTGCGCCATCGATCCGGCCTATCTGCAACAGCTGTCCAGCGCCAGCACCGCCACCCTGGCTTATCAGGGCGGCCCGATGAGCGCCGCCGAGGTGGAGACCTTCGCCCGGCTGCCCGACCTGCAGGACATCCTGCTGCTGCGCCGGCTGGATGAAGCAGCCAAGGATGGCGGCTGGCAGCTGCAGCAAGTGGAATGGCTGTGGCCGGTGATGGCCGCACACCTGGCTGCGCAGCAGACCAGCAAGCGGCATTGACTGCAGCACATTAAAAAAACCGCTGCCCCGTAAGGGTTCAGCGGTTTTTTCTTTATGCGCAGCCAGGCTGGCGGGCGGGCAGCAGCGGCGCTTATTCAGCCAGCAGCTTTTGCACCACGTCGACATAGCCTTGCTTGGCGTCATCGCTGGACATGCCCTTGAGCTTGTCCCAGGCATCGTATTTGGCGCGGTTGATGAAGTCCATCATGCCCGGGCGCTCGCCGCTGACATCGCCTTCACTGGCCTGCTTGTACAGCGCATACAGCTGCAACAGGGTCTGGTTGTCCGGACGCTCGGACAGCGAGGTGACATCGGCCTGGGCCTGGGTAAACAGTGCATTCAGATCAGACATGCTTCTTCCTTCGTGATTGCTTCGTCATTGGGTAACAGGAGCGGTATGTTCCGCTGTACTGGCACGGGCGGCTGCCTGACGCTGCCGACCCGGCTCCCGGCTGTGCCGGGATGGCTGAATTTAGCACGAAACAGGCGCTGCTGCTTGCCCCGCGCGGGCGGCTTAGTTGCCCGGCAGCGCGCCATCACCGGGTGGACCGATGCGGATCAGCTTGAAACTCTTGACCGGATGACCTTGGCGGATGGCCGGATAAAAACGCGCCTGGCGGAACACTTCCAGCAGCGGCCCCTCGACCCCGGCCGGCCGCGCCGACACCAGCTGTACCGCATCCACCCCGCCTTGCTCGTTGATATATACCCGCAGGGTGACCTCGACCTCATCCATGCCCAGGCCATAGGGCTCGACCAGCTGGATAGGCAGCTGCTCCAGCGCCAGCACATCCAGCTGCCGTGCGGCATAGTAAAAATCCAGCCCCAGCTGCTGTGCGGTGGCCTCATCCTGCGCGGGCGCACTGGCCGGGCTGGCGGCCAGCGGCTGGCTGGCATCGGGCAACACTGGCGCGACTGCGGATGCCACCGGCTCTGGCAATACCGCCGGCGGCGGACTGGTCACGGCGGCCGCGCTGGCCGCCTGCGCCAGCCGCGTCTTGCTGGCAGGAGACAGCAGGAGCTTGGCCTGATGGTGTGGGAGAGACCTGGGCTGGACGGCCAGCCTGGCTGGCGTGGCAGGAGGGGCCGGCGGGCTGGCTTTTGCCGCTGGCGCAGCCTGGCGGGCGGGCGGCCCCAGCCGCACCGACATGGCTGATGGCTGGCCGTGCAGGCTGCCGTCCTGTGTCAGCCGCAGAAACAGCGGCAGGTGCAGCAGCAGCGACAGACTGAGCATCAGCAGCAGGCGGTCGCCTTCTGACAGAGCGGCCCAGCGCCACTGGGCCGGCATCCAGCGCAGGCCGGCGGGCAGCTTCATGAAACAGGCCACACTCCGCCAGCTGGTTTACTTGGCATCCAGCAGTTTTTCGATGTCGTCCTTGGCAATGGCACCCGGCACCAGGCGGCCATTGCCAAAGATCAGGCCAGGCGTACCGGTAATGCCCAGTTCGTCACCCATGGCTTCGATCTTGTCCAGTGCACTGGTATCGCACTTGTCGGTGCCGGTGAGTTCCTTGCCATCGCGCATGAAGGCGGTCCAGGTAGCCAGACGGTCCTTGGAACACCAGATCTGGCGGGCCTTGTGCGGCGCATCCGGATGCAGTTGGGCCAGCGGATAGAGGAAGGTGTAAATGGTGACATTGGTGATGTCGGGCAGGCTTTCACGCTCCAGCTGCTTGCAGTACGGGCAGTCCGGATCGGTGAACACCGCCAGCTTGCGCGCGCCGTTGCCACGTACTTCCTTGATGGCGTACTGGAAGGGCAGCTTGTTGAAGTTGACGCGATTCAGCTCGGCCATTTTCTTTTCGGTCAGGCTGGACTTGGCTTCGGTATCGATCAGATCACCGACAAACAGGTATTTGGCCTCGGCGTCGGTGTAGACAATCTGCTTGCCCTTCACCACCACCTCGTACACCCCCTTGACCGGGGTTTCGCTCACGCTCAGCACTTCACGGGTGGGGAAGCGGCTGGAAAAGGCCTTTTTCACCTGCTCGTTGCTGGAGGGGGTGGCATTGGCATTGCAGGCACTCAGGCTCAGCAGCATGGAGGCGGCCAGCGCCAGGGCTTTTACGGTGGTTTTCATTCAGATTCCTCGGGTTCAGAAGCCAATGGCATGACGGGCAAACTGCCGCTTGAGCGGTGTCAGCCGGTTGGTGAGTGTCAGGCCGGTATTGCGCAACCAGGACAATCCCGGCAGGTGCTCGGTGTGAAACAGCCGATACAGGCTGTCGCAGGTAAACTGCATGGTTTTCACTGCCTCGCGGCGCGAGCGCTCGTAGCGGCGCAGCAGCATCCAGTCGCCGGCATCGCTGGCGCTGGCCAGTAGCGCGGCCAGCTGGGCGGCATCCTGAAAGCCCAGGTTGACCCCCTGCCCCGCCAGCGGGTGCACGGTGTGGGCGGCATCCCCGACCAAAGCCAGGCGCTGGCTGACCACCGCTGCCGGCTGGATCAGCCGCAGCGGAAAGGCCGCGGCCGGTCCCAGCAGGCTCAGATGACCCAGCTGGTGATCTCCGGCAGCCGCCACACGGGCGCAGAGTTGCTCGGCAGACAATGCCAGCAGCGCATCCGCATCGGCAGTGGACCACACCATGGAAATGCGATTGCCCGCCATGGGCAGCCAGGCCAGAATGCTGTCGCCGGTAAACCACTGGCGTGCAATATCGCCATGCGGCTTTTCACAGGCAAAATTGGCCACTACCCCGCTCTGGCCATAGGGCTTGATGCTGGCGGCCAGGCCGGTTTGCTGGCGCACCCAGGAGTTGGCACCGTCCGCGCCCACCACCAGCCGGCTGCACAGCTCCCGGCCATCGTCCAGGCTCAGGCTGGCTGCCGTGGCCGTGGTCTCGAGTGCCAGCGGCCGCACGCCGGTAAAGCAGTCGACACTGCTGTGCCGCAGGCGCTGCCACAGGCTGGCCAGCAGCCAGCGGTTTTCCACGATCCAGGCCAGCGCACTGGCATCGGCATCGCTGGCGGCAAACTGGATGCGGCCACCGGCATCGCCACGCACATCCATGCTGGCAATGGTGCCGATGCGCGCCATGTCCGGCCAGGCTTGCAGCTGTTCCAGAAAACGGCGGTTGAGCGGGCTGACGGCATAGATGCGCGCATCCCAGCCCTGTTCCAGGTCGTCAAAGCGGGCGGCGGAACCTTCCAGCAGGGCAATTTTCTTGCCGCTGTCGGCCAGCGCCAGCGCCAGCGCCAGGCTGGCCCCCACCAGGCCACCACCCACGATGATCACGTCGTACTGTGTCATGTCTTGCTTTCCTAAAGCCCGAACACCAGATGGCGGGCAAAGGCGCGTCGCAGCGGCGGCACGCTGTCCAGCGCGCTCATGCCGGCGCCGCGCAGGGCGCTGACCAGCGCCGAATCACCATCGAACAACTTGATCAGCCCATGGGTAAAGCCGACCACGGCATGGCTGTCCAGCTTGCGGCTGGCGGCATACACCGCCAGTGCCGCGGCATCGCCCGGATCGCTGACTTCATTCAGGGCATCTGTCAGGCCAATGGCATCGCGCAGGCCCAGATTGAGGCCCTGCGCCGCCACCGGGTGCATGGTCTGCGCGGCATTGCCGATCAGCACCACCCGGCCGCTGCTGACGCGGTTGACCTGGCGCAGTGCCAGCGGAAAACTGCTACGCGGGCCGATGGCCAGCACCTTGCCCTGGCGCTCGCCAAACGCCTGCTGCAGTTCGGCCATCACCTGTTCGTCAGCGGCCTCCTGCAAGGCTTTGGCATCGGCCGGGGTGCGTGTCCACACCAGCATGTAGTGGTCGCCATGCGGCAGCAAGGCAAACGGCCCTTGCCTGGAGAAGCGTTCGTAGGCAATGCCGGCCGGCGGCTGTTCGGTGGTCACCTCGGCCAGTACCGCGCATTGCTGATAATCATGCACCAGCCGCTTGATGCCGGGCAGGCTGTCGGCCAGCGCGCCGCCCTCGGCCAGCACCACCAGCCGCGCCGTCAGGCTGATGTCGCCATGCACGCCGCTGGTTTTCACCGAGGCATAGCAGCCCAGGCTGTTTACCGCTTCGACACGGGTCTGCCACCAGACCTGCACCCCCGCCTGCTCCAGCTGGGCATTGATGGCCAGCGTCAGCGCCGGGTAATCCACCACCACGCCCAGGTGCGGCAGTTTCAGGTCGGCACAGTCCAGCCGGGTGCGGCCAAATGCCCCCTGCTGCGAGACATGGACGGTGTCGATGACGCTGGCCGGCAAATCATCCGGCCAGGCTGCAGCGGCAGCCAGTGCCGTGCGGCTGTGCCAGGACAGCGCCAGCGCACGGGCGTCGGTCAGCGGTGCATTCTTGGCTCTGGCCTCGACCAGCAGTACGCGGCGCCCCGCGGCGGCAAAGCGCAGTGCCGCCAGCGCGCCGACCGGCCCGCCACCCACGATGATGATGTCGGCATGTTCGCCGCCATCGTGACCGCCACCACAGCCAGCTGTGCGGCCGGTTTGCTTGTCTGTCGTTTTCATGTTCAGACGCCCTGCATCAGGATTTCAATTTCGTCGATTTCTTTGGGTACATCAGCGGTGTACACCTCGTGGCCGTCTTCGGTCACCAGCACATCGTCCTCGATGCGGATGCCGATATTGTGCAAGGCCAGCGGGACATTCGCGGCCGGACGGATATACAGTCCGGGCTCGATGGTGGTGCACATGCCGGGCTGGTAGCTGCGCCACTGGCCGCCAAGCTTGCGCTGGCCGACATCATGCACATCCAGACCGATCATGTGGCCGATGCCATGCATGTAGAACTGGCGGAAGGCGCCCGATTCGATCACGCCATCCACGCTGCCGCTCAGCAGCTTGAGGTCCAGCATGCCTTGCACCAGTATCCGCAGCGCCGCATCGCCCGGGGCATTCCACGGCGCATCAGGCTTGACCGCAGCGATGCCGGCCAGTTCCGCCGCCAGCACGATTTCATACACATCGCGCTGGGCAGCGCTGAACTTGCCATTCACCGGAATGGTACGGGTAATGTCGCCGGCGTAGCCGTTCAGCTCGCAACCGGCGTCGATCAGCAGCAAATCGCCATCGTTCAGACGGGCATTGTTGGCGGCGTAATGCAGGGTGCAGGCATTGGCACCGCCAGCCACGATGCTTTCATAGGCCGGATAGCGTGCCCCGTGGCGGATGAAGGTGTGCAGGATTTCCGCTTCCACCTGGTATTCCATCATGCCCGGTCGCGTGGTGCGCATGGCCTGCAGATGGCCCTCTGCGGATATCTGGCCGGCACGGCGCAGCATGGCGCGTTCACCGGCATCCTTGAGCATGCGCATCTCATCCAGCGGCCAGCGCAGGTCGTGATAGACCGCCGGCGGCTGCTCGCCGCTGCGGTAGCGCTGGCGCACGCTCTCCAGCCAGCCATTGACGCGCACGTCAAATGCCGCGTCCCGGCCGACATTCCACCACAAGGCTTTCTGACCGCTGAGCAAGTCGGGCAGGCGCAGGTCCAGCTCGGCCAGCGGATAGGCTTCGTCAAAGCCAAAGGCTTCGCGTGCGCCATCCGGCCCGAAACGGAAACCTTCCCACACTTCCCGCTCCATGTTTTTTTCACGGCAGAACAAGATGGACTTGCCCAGGGCGGCATCCAGCACCAGCACGGCTTCCGGCTCGGCAAAACCGGTCAGGTAGAGGAAATGGCTGTCAGCGCGATAGGGATAATGGTTGTCGGCATTGCGCACCACTTCGGGCGCGGTCGGCAGAATGGCAATGCCCTCCCCCATCTGCAGCATCAGGCGGCGGCGGCGCTCGGCATGGCTCTGGTACATGACTGATTCTTTCGCAGGATGGTGAGCCGGTGCACAAGGCCGGCATGGCTGAAGTTTACACTGTGGCGGCCCGGCTGCCGATGCCGATGCGCGGCAAACGGCAGGCATGAAAAAGGCTTGCCGGCAGGCAAGCCTTGCAGTACGGCCGACAGCCTGTCAGTCCAGCAGTGTGGCCGAGGTGTACACATCCTGTACGTCGTCCAGGTCTTCCAGCGCATCCAGCAGCTTTTGCATGCGCATGGCGTCTTCGCCGGCCAGTTCGGTTTCGTTCTGCGGCTTCATGGTGACTTCGCCCATTTCCGCCTTGAAGCCCTTGTCTTCCAGCGCCTGCTTCACATCGCTGAATTCGTAGGGGCCGGTAATGACTTCAATCGAGCCGTCTTCATTGGTCAGCACGTCTTCGGCACCGCACTCCAGCGCGGCTTCCATCAGCGCGTCTTCATCCACGCCCGGAGCAAACACCAGGAAACCGCAATGGCTGAACTGGAAGGCCACGCAGCCGTCGGTACCCATATTGCCGCCGTACTTGGAGAAGGCATGGCGCACATCGGCCACGGTACGGGTCTTGTTGTCGGTCAGGCAGTCCACCATCACCGCGGCGCCACCGATGCCATAGCCTTCGTAACGGCATTCGACATAGTCCACGCCTTCCAGCTGGCCGGTGCCACGCTTGATGGCGTTATCGATATTGTCCTTGGGCATGGATTCGGCCTTGGCCTTGTCCACTGCCAGCCGCAGACGCGGGTTCATGTTGACATCGCCGCCACCCATCTTGGCCGCAACGGTGATTTCCTTGATCAGACGGGTGAAGATCTTGCCGCGCTTGGCATCCTGACGACCCTTGCGGTGCTGGATGTTCGCCCATTTGCTATGACCTGCCATAATTGCCTCAATCTCGTATGGCCCCACCGGGCCGGTTTAATGCCAGAAAAGTTGGCGGCTATTCTAGCAGAAAGCTATTTCGCCTTCAGCATGGCCAGCATGAAGGTGAAGGCCTGGCCATAAATCTGTTCGATGGCGGGCACCATCAAGGGCAGCGTGAGATAGATGGTGATGAAACCGATCATCAGCGTCAGCGGGAAGCCGAAGGTGAAAATATTGAATTGCGGGGCCGCCCGCGTCATCACGCCGATGGCCAGGTTGGTCACCAGCAAGGCAGCAATCACCGGCATCGACAGCCACACGCCCCAGGAAATGATATGCCCTCCCCACAGCACCAGTGCCTTCATGCCCTGCGCCGGCATGCTCATGCCGATGGGCAGCACCTGGAAGCTCTCCACCAGGGTGGACAACACCACCTGGTGGCCATCGAAGGTGAGGAACAGCAGAAACACGAACATCGACAGCAGCTGTGACACCACCGGCACCTGGGCGGCATGCATGGGGTCGAAGAACATGGCAAAACCCAGGCCGGTCTGCGCCCCCATGATGAAGCCGGCCATTTCCACGGCAGTCATGGTCAGGCGCATGACAAAACCCATGGCCAGGCCGATGAGCAATTGCTGGAACAGGATGGCAATGCCGGCAGCGGAAATCACCGGCACCGCAGGGGTGGGCGGCAGCAGCGGCAGCACCAGCATGGTCAGCATCAGGGCAAAGCCGGCCTTGAAACGGCGCGGCACGCCACGGTAGGCATACAAGGGCTCGACCAGGAACAGGCCGATGATGCGGGCGAAGGGCCAGGCGAACATGGCGACCAGCGCATTGATCTGCGCATCAGAAATGCTGAACATGGCGCGCCGGTTCAGCCGATGACGGTGGGAATGCTCTGAAACAGCCGGGTGGTGTATTCCACCAGGGTGTTGAGCATCCACGGCCCGGCCAGCACCAGCACCAGGAACATGGCCAGCAGCTTGGGAATGAAGGTCAGCGTCATTTCATTGATCTGGGTGGCCGCCTGCAGCACGCTGACCAAGAGGCCCACCACCAGCGACACCAGCAGCACCGGGGCCGAGACGATGATCAGGATGTACAAGGCATTCTGTACGATATTGATGACGAGTTCCGGACTCATGTATCACTCCTTGCCGCGGCAGGCTCTTGCCAGCCGCCCTTGGCCATCAGCCAGTTTTCCAGCGGGATGCCGTCGCGCACGACACGATTGGGCCTGAGCATCACGTAGCCGGCCGCTTCCAGCACCGGCCTTGCCGCATGACTGGCCCAGGCATGCAGGGCTGTCACACCAGCCGCCGCCGCGGCACCCTCAAGCTGCTGAATCATTTGCCGGGCCAGCCCGCGCCCTTGCGCCCAGGGGGCGACATAGAGCATGTCCAGCTCACCGGCCTGCGTCAGCCAGGCAAAAGCCAGCAACTGGTCACCATCGCGCAGGCCCACGCTCCAGGCACCGGCCAACCGGGCTTCCCAGTTAACCCGGCCGTCTTCATCCCAGATGCCGGCCCAGGCCAGCCGCGCCGCCAGGGAATAAGCGTCATCCGGCAGGTTGGCCACGCAGTCTGCCAGCAGGGCATGGCAGTCGGGCAGATGTTCGGGCTGCAGGGTAAAGTTTTCCATGTCGGCTAGCCGGTATAAAAGCTTTGCACCAGCGAACCCATCAGCAGGGTCCAGCCGTCCACCAGCACAAACAGCATCAGCTTGAATGGCAGGGAAATGGTGACTGGCGATACCATCATCATCCCCATCGCCATCAGGATGCTGGCCACCACCAGGTCGATGATCATGAAGGGAATGAACACCATGAAGCCGATCTGGAAGGCGGTTTTCAACTCGCTGATGACATAGGCCGGGATCAGGGTTTTCATGGAGACATCCGCCTTGCTGGCCGGTTTTTCCGAACGGGAAATCTCGATGAAGAAGGCCAGATCCTTTTCGCGGGTCTGGCTGAGCATGAAAGCCTTCATCGGCTTGCTGGCTTCTTCCACCGCCTGGTTAAAGGTGATCTTGTCATCGGAAAACGGCGCCCAGGCCTTGCTGTATACCTGATCAAAGGTCGGCCCCATCACAAACAGGGTCAGAAACAACGACAGCCCCAGAATGACCTGATTGGGCGGCGACTGGGTCACCCCCATGGCCTGGCGCAGCAGCGACAGCACGATGACGATGCGGGTAAAGGCGGTGGTCATGAGCAGCATGGCCGGGATGAAGCCCAGCGCCGTCATGAACAGCAGCATCTGCAGCGACAGCGAATAATTCTGGCCGCCGCCGGCACCCGGAGTACTGGTCATCAAGGGCAGGCCACTGGCCTGGCTGCACAATGGCAGGACCAGCCACATCAGTGGCAATAGTCGGAAGAAAGGTTTCATTATTTGTTTACGACTTCGGATTGCTGACGCCCCTTGTCCATGGCGGCCTTCAGCCAGCGGGCAAAGGGTTCGCCCGGCGGCACCACATCGGCAGCGGCATCAGGCGGGCGGTCCAGCTTGGTCAGCAGATTGACGCTGTGACTGGTGACACCCAGTACCAGCCATTCCCCCTCCAGCTCGACGATGACCACTTTCTCGCGCTGGCCGACCAGCACGCCGCTGACCACGCGCAGGCGATTGGATCCCCCCAGCATGCCGCCGGACATGCGGCGGAACAGCCAGGCCAGGCCGACAATCGCCCCCAGCACCACGGCCAGCCCCAGAATTACCTGCAGCAGGCTGGAAAAGGGTGTCGGAGTGGCCGCCAGCACGACCGGGGCCGATGCGGCAGCGGCAGCCGGGCCAGCGGCCGGCAGCAGGCTGAGCGCCGCCAGCCAGCCTGACAGGCGGCAGGAGCGGCGCATTATTTCTGCAGGCGGCGGATGCGTTCCGCCGGGGTGATGATGTCGGTCAGACGGATACCGAACTTGTCGTTCACCACCACCACCTCGCCCTGGGCGATCAGGCAGCCGTTGACCAGCACATCCATCGGCTCGCCGGCCAGACCGTCCAGTTCCACCACCGAGCCCTGTGCCAGTTGCAGCAGGTTGCGGATGGCGATCTTGGTGCGGCCCAGTTCCACCGTCAGTTGCACCGGGATATCGAGAATCATGTCCAGATTGCTGGGCACATTCAGCGAGGACTCGCTGCCCGTACCCAGTTCCTGGAACAGATTGGTGGCCGGCTGCACATTGTCAGCCTGTGCGGCATCGGTGGTTTCCTGCTCCGCCATGGCGGCGGCCCAGTCATCCATGGATACTTCTTCGTCGGCCGCGCCCGCGCCCTGGCCTTCTTCTAGCTGCTCAGTCATTGCTTGTTGTCTCCTGCGGGCTCGGCGAACTCACCGGCCCCGGCCAATACCTTGTCTACCTTGAGGGCGTAGCGCCCCTGCACGGTGCCGTAATGGCACTCCAGTACCGGGATGCCGGACACGTCGACCACCACAGCCTCCGGCACATCCAGCATCACCACGTCACCGTTTTTCAAATTGAGAATCTGCCCCAGCGTGACCTTGGTTTCCGCCAGGGTGGCCACCAGTTCCACCTCCGCCGCCTGCACCTGGTGCGTCATCAGGCTGACCCAGCGGTTATCCACTTCGGTACGGTCGGCCTGCATGGTGCTGGACAGCACATCGCGAATCGGCTCGACCATGGAGTATGGCAGACAGATGTGAAAATCGCCGCCTCCGGCCCCCAGCTCGATGTGAAAGGTCATGGCCACCACCACTTCGGTGGGGGTGGCGATGTTGGCGAACTGGGTATTCATTTCCGAGCGCAGGTAAACGAATTCGATGGGGTGTACCGGCTCCCAGGCTTTCTGGCATTCGGTAAACACCACTTCGAGCAGGCGGCGGATGATGCGCTGCTCGGTCGGGGTGAAATCACGCCCTTCTACGCGCACATGGTAGCGCCCGTCGCTGCCGAACAGATTATCGACGATCAGGAAAACCAGATCCGGGTCGAAAATCAGCAGACCGGTACCGCGCAGCGGTTTGACATGTACCAGGTTGAGGTTGGTGGGAACCACCAGATTGCGAATGAATTCGCTGTACTTCTGCACCCGTACCGGGCCTACGGAAATTTCCGCATTGCGCCGGATGAAGTTGAACAGACCTATACGCAGGTTGCGGGCAAAACGTTCGTTGATGATTTCCAGCGTCGGCATGCGGCCGCGCACAATGCGCTCCTGCCGCCCGATATCATAGCCGCGGACACCTTGCGAGTCCTGCGCGCTGTCATCATCTTCGTCCTCGCCGGTGACGCCCCTGAGCAGGGCGTCCACCTCTTCCTGGGACAGGATATCGTCGCCCATCGCTTACTGCTTCTGAATGATGAAGGAAGTAAAGAGTACGCTTTGCACCAGCTCTTCTTCGCCGGAATCCATGGACTCGTTGATGATCTGCTTCACCTGCGCCTTCAGCTTGACCTTGCCATCCGGCGTGGCCAGCTCGGCAGCCGACTTGGACGACAGCAGCAGGATCAGCGCACTGCGGATCTTGGGCATGTAATCGGTGAATTTCTTCTTGGCTTCTTCATCGCCCAGCTCGGCCTGCATGTCCACTTGCAGCAAGCTGCCATCACCACCCGCCAGGTTGACGACAAAAGTATCCAGCTTATCAAAGATGGGTGGGCCTTCTTTTTTCTTCTTGGGTTTTTCCTTGGTCTGCTCGGTTTGGGCTGCACCCTGCGGCTTGTTCATATTGCTGAACATCACATAGGCCAAACCACCCATGCCTGCCAGCACCAATACCAGCAGGATAACCACCACCAGCATCAGCTTGTTGCCCCCGCCCGCTTTTTTCTCGCCCTTCTCCGCTTTTTCCGCTTTTTTGTCTTCTGCCATGGGTCATCAGTCCGTACGTTAGGTTTATAGGGAAAGCTTAAGCCATTTCCCTATTATATTTTCCAGATTTCCGCACGAACTGAATAGAGCCCCCTTTTGAGCAAAATCAGGCGAAGATACTGAGTATCCCGCGTGCGGACTGGATGGCTGCCAGCGTGTCGTCTTCATCGTTGCCAGCGGCATTCTGGCGGCGGCCATTCTGGTTCTGGTTGAATTGCTGTTGCCGATTTCCGGATTGTCCGCTGGAAACCTGTGCATCGGCAAGAGCTATACCACTGGAAGCCATCATGGAAACCAGTTTCGGCATGTTGTTTTCGATTATTTCACGGGTTGCCGGCACCGCCGAAGTAAAAATCACCTGCGCCTGGTCATTGCCATTCATTTTCAGTGTGACTTCCACCGGTCCCAATTGCGGAGGATTGACCTGAATGGTGGCCTTGTCCATTTTCATGCTGACCATGGACAGGACCTGGTCGCCCAGCGCCTTTGACCAATTCGGGTCGGTCATCGGCTGCGAGATGGTCAGTGTCTTGTTCTGGCTGGCCTGGGCCGCCTGTGCGGCCTGATTGGCACTCTGGCTGGCCGATGCCAGCTGATCGGCATTGGGCGGCAAGAATTGCTGCGCGCTGCCGTCATTGGCCGGCAATTCTTGCGCCGACCGCTTCAGCGCGGCGGCGCCCTGCAGCAGTGGATCGATACCCGCGTTCTTGATGCCGGCAGTCAAGGCGTCGCCGGTATTGGCCGCGACGACAGGCTTGTCCTGCACCGGCAGCACCGGCAGGGCGGCCTGCAGCATGGGCAAGGCCGCCAGCAGCATATTGGGGGAGGCATCGGCCGCCGCGGCATCGTCAGACGCTGCAGAATCCTTGCTCTGCTTGCCTTTGCCGTCGTCGCCACTGTCGGTCCCCTGCCCGGACAAGGCGTTGTTCAGGTTGCCGATCTGCGCCCCCAGCAAGCTGGCAAACAGGCCGCCACCATCTTGCGGACTGGCATCCGCCTGCCCCTGCGGCATGGCTGTTTTGGCGCTGGTCGCCGGAATTACGGTAATCGTCATGGCCGAAACCCCTTGGAAAGATGCAGGCATTGCAGCAATTTACATGCCAGCTTCTGACCGGCAGCCCAAGCTCCCGCATCAGCGGCAATTAATTTTATTAATGCGAATCATTATCTTTTGCATTACAATAAACCCATTCCCGTACCGCTGCCGGCGAAGCATCCCACACGCCCGCCGGCCCGGCCATTACTGTCAGTTTTCAGCAAGGAGCACCGTCCAGATGTCCAGCCCTTCCACCCGCTTTGCCAAAATCAGCCTGCTGCTCGCCACCCTGTTTGCCGGCAGCGCCCATGCCGCCCCCAGCGCCGAAGGCATCGTGGTGTACAACGCCCAGCATGAAAGCCTGACCAAATCCTGGGTGGAAGGCTTTACCAAGGAAACCGGCATCAAGGTGACGGTACGCAATGGCAGCGACAGCGAGATGGGCAACCAGATCGTGCAGGAAGGTGCCTCCTCGCCGGCCGATGTCTTTCTGACCGAAAACTCCCCGGCCATGGTGCTGGTGGACAATGCCAAGCTGCTGGCCCCGCTGTCCCCTGCCACGCTGGCCCAGGTTGACCCGGCCTACCGTCCGGCCCAGGGCAAATGGGTGGGCATTGCCGCCCGCTCCACCGTTTTTGTTTACAACAAGAACCGCCTGACGCCACAGGAGCTGCCCAAGTCACTGCTGGACCTGGCCAAGCCGGAATGGAAAGGCCGCTGGGGCGCCGCACCGGCCGGGGCGGACTTCCAGGCGATTGTGAGCGCCCTGCTGGAACAAAAGGGTGAAGCCGCCACGCTGGCCTGGCTGAAAGCCATGAAAACCAATGCCCTGCCCTACAAGGGCAACAGCGTGGTGATGAAGGCGGTGAATGCCAGCCAGATCGATGGCGGCGTGATCTATCACTATTACTATTTCGGCGACCAGAGCAAGACCGGCGAAAACAGCAAGAACACCGCGCTGCACTACTTCAAGCACCAGGATCCGGGTGCCTTTGTCAGCCTGTCCGGTGGCGGCGTGCTGGCTTCGAGCAAGCACAAGGAAGAAGCCCAGGCCTTTCTGAAATGGGTGACCGGCAAGGGTGGCCAGGACATTCTGCGTACCGAGAATTCTTTCGAGTACGCCGTGGGCCTGGGCGCGCAGTCCAACCCCAAGCTGGTGCCGCTGAAGAATCTGGATGCGCCCAAGATCGACGCATCCCGTCTGAACAGCCGCAAGACGGTTGAGCTGATGACCCAGGCCGGCCTGCTGTAACACCATGCCCAGCACGTCATCCAGCACATCGGCTGCCGCCGCGGCGGCCGATACTCTCCATCCCACTACCACCCCGGAGCTGCGGCTGCCGGGGCGGCGGCTGCCACTGTGGCTCAGCGGCAGCTCGCTGCTGGTATCGCTATTGGCCCTGCTACCGCTGGCCTTCATCATTGCCATTTCCATCCAGACCGGCTGGGAGACGGTGGTGCGGCTGGTCTTTCGACCGCGCGTGGGCGAATTGCTGTTCAATACCAGCCTGCTGGTCGTGCTGACGCTGCCACTGTGCGTGGCGCTGGGCATTGCCATGGCCTGGCTGACCGAACGCAGCAATCTGCCAGCGCGGCGCATCTGGTCGGCCCTGGCCATTGCGCCACTGGCCGTACCCGCTTTTGTACACAGTTATGCCTGGATCAGCCTGCTGCCGGCCTTTAACGGCCTGGCGGCGGCGGTGCTGCTGTCGGTCATCGCCTATTTCCCCTTCATTTATCTGCCGGCCGCCGCTGCGCTGCGGCGCATGGACCCGGCGCTGGAGGACAGTGCCGCGGCGCTGGGGCTGGCACCGTGGGCAGTATTCCGCCGCGTCACCCTGCCGCAACTGCGGCTGGCGATCTGGGGCGGCGGCCTGCTGGTCAGCCTGCACCTGCTGGCCGAATATGGCTTGTATGCCATGATCCGCTTCGACACCTTCACCACCGCGATTTTTGACCAGTTCCAGTCCAGCTTTAACGGCCCGGCAGCCAATATGCTGGCCGGCGTGCTGGCCCTGTGCTGTCTGCTGCTGCTCAGCGCCGAAGCTGCCAGCCGCGGTACCGCCCGCTACGCCCGTGTAGGCGCGGGTTCGGCACGCCAGGCTGTACCGGCGCGGCTGGGCTGGCGCTGGGGACTGCCGTCCCTGCTGCTGTGCCTGGCTACGGCGGCACTGACCCTGGGCGTGCCGCTGCTGACCCTGGGCCACTGGCTGTGGGAGGGTGGAAGCGAAGCATGGCACAACGCTGCGCTGTGGCCGGCATTGCGGCAGACCTTGCTGTTTGGCGCTGCCGGGGCGGTGCTGACGGTACTGGCAGCCGTGCCGCTGGCCTGGCTGTCGGTACGCGCGCCCAGCCGCCTGCAACGGCTGCAGGAGGGCTGCAATTACATTACCAGCGCCCTGCCCGGCATCGTCACCGCCCTGGCGCTGGTCACCATCACCATCAACTTTGCCCGGCCGCTATACCAGACGGTGCTCACCATTCTGCTGGCCTATTTGCTGATGTTCCTGCCACGTGCGCTGATCAGCCTGCGCGCCGGCATCGCCCAGGCACCGGCCGAGCTGGAAAATGCCGCCCGCAGCCTGGGCTGCACGCCCGGCAGGGCCTTGTGGCGGGTGACCCTGCGGCTGGCCGCGCCGGGTGCCGCTGCCGGGATGGCCATGGTCTTTCTGGCCATCAGCAACGAGCTGACCGCCACCCTGCTGCTGGCCCCCAATGGCACCCGCACCCTGGCCACCGGCTTCTGGGCCATGACCAGCGAAATCGACTACATCGCCGCGGCGCCCTATGCGCTGCTGATGGTGGTGCTGTCGCTGCCGCTGACCTGGCTGCTCCATTACCATTCCAAACGGACTGCTGGACGATGAGCTCCCTGCATCTGCACCAACTGTGCAAACACTATGGCAGCGTCAAGGCTGTCGATCATGTTTCCCTGCATGCCACCGCCGGCAGCCGGCTGGCCATTGTCGGTCCTTCCGGCTCCGGCAAGACCACCTTGCTGCGCATGATCGCCGGCTTCGAGTTTCCCGATAGCGGCAGCATCAGCCTGAATGGCCAGACCCTGGCCGCCGACGGCCGGGCCCTGCCCGCCCATCTGCGGCGCATCGGTTATGTGGCGCAGGATGGCGCGCTGTTTCCACACCTGACGGTGGCCGACAATATCGGCTTCGGCCTGACTGACAAGGGCCACGCCCGCCAGCAGCGCATTGCCGAGCTGGTAGAGATGGTGGCGCTGGATCAGCACATGCTGCAGCGCTGGCCGCATGAACTGTCCGGCGGCCAGCAGCAGCGCGTGGCGCTGGCGCGGGCGCTGGCCCAGCAGCCGCAGCTGATGTTGCTGGATGAACCCTTCTCGGCACTGGATACCGGCTTGCGCGCCGCCATGCGCCAGATGGTGGCGCAGCTGCTGGGCGAGGCCGGCATCAGCGCCATCCTGGTCACCCACGACCAGGCCGAGGCGCTGTCCTTTGCCGACCAGCTGGCGGTGATGCGTCAGGGAAGGCTGATTCAGTCCGGCACGCCACAGCAGCTATACAGCCAGCCGGCCGACGAGACCACCGCGCTGTTTCTGGGCGAGGCGCTTATCCTGCCGGCGCAGGTCAAGGCCGGCCAGGCACGGTGTGCCCTGGGGGAGATTGCCGTCAATGATGGACAGTTCTGCGGCGCGGGCCGCATCATGCTGCGCCCGGAACAACTGACGCTACAGGCCGAGGCTGGCGCTGCGTCAGCGGTGATGGCGCAAGTGGTGGAGTGTGATTTTGGCGGCCATTCCAGCCTGCTCAGCCTGCGCCTGCCCGAGCTGGCCAGCCCGCTGCAATTGCGCAGTGCCAGCTGGCCGCTGCCAGCGCGTGGCAGCATGGTGGCACTGACGGTGCAAGGCCGCGCCCATTTGCTGCCGGCCTGACCTTGCAGACCGGCGCGGCTCAGTCCTCGCCGTGGGTCTGGTCCCAGAAGCGACGGGTGGCAAACTCATCCGTCGCTTTTTGTTCGCGCCGCGCCTGTAGCAGCTGCTCGCGCTCGCGTTCACGCTCCAGCAGCTTTTCATAGGCCTTGAGCTTTTTATGCTCGTTGCGCCAGGCCTGGCGCTCCATGATGAAACGCTGCTTGGCGAATTCGGTATCGCCCTGCTGGATGCGCACGGCTTCGTCGAGCCGGCCAAGGAATTTCTGAAAGTCCTGCCACTGGGCGATGCTCATGCCCTTCATGCCGCCGGTGGTCAGCCGCTCGCGGTATTCATTGCGGAAATTTTCCAGCTGCTCCTGCCGGCTCATCGCCTCCAGCACCTTGGCCTGTGCCTGACGCATGCGTTCGGCGGCAGCGGCCTGCTTGTCCTCGGCCAGCTTGATCAGGAAGGTGTACTTGCTTTGCGCCATGGCTTAGCCGCTCACGCCAGCACACTGTCCAGCTGCAACTGACTGCTGGTGTAGTCCTGTGACTCATGCATGGGCTGGGTCAGAAAACTGGTCATTTGCAGCTGGCGGCGCATGGCTTCGTCCAGCACCGGGTCAGACCCCGGCACATAGGCACCGACGCTGATCAGGTCGCGGTTGCGCTGATAACGCGAATACAGCTGCTTGAAATAGCGCGCCTGATCCATCTGCTTGGGTGGCACCACGTCCACCATCACCCGGCTGATGGACTGTTCGATGTCGATGGCCGGATAGTGGCCGGCTTCGGCCAGTTCGCGCGACAACACGAAGTGACCGTCCAGAATCGCTCGCGCCGAGTCGGCAATCGGGTCTTGCTGGTCATCGCCTTCGGACAGCACGGTATAGAAGCCGGTAATGGAGCCACCACCGTTGGCGGCATTGCCGGCCCGCTCGATCAGCTGCGGCAGACGGGCAAACACCGAAGGCGGGTAGCCCTTGGTCACCGGCGGCTCGCCAATGGCCAGGGCGATTTCGCGCTGGGCCATGGCGTAACGGGTGACCGAATCCATCAGCAACAGCACATCCTTGCCCTGGGCACGGAAATATTCGGCCAGTGCCGTGGCATACGCGGCACCGTGCAGGCGCATCAGCGGCGGCATGTCGGCCGGGGCGGCCACCACAACGGCGCGGGCGATACCCTCCTCGCCCAGGATGTTTTCGATGAAGTCCTTGACCTCACGCCCCCGCTCACCGATCAGCCCCACCACCACCACATCGGCACGGGTAAAGCGCGCCATCATGCCCAGCAGTACCGATTTGCCGACACCGGAGCCGGCAAACAGGCCCAGCCGCTGGCCGCGCCCCACGGTCAGCAGACCGTTGATGGCGCGCACGCCCACATCCAGCACCTGCTTGACCGGCGAGCGGTCCAGCGGGTTCATCGGCTGGCTGTGCAGGGGGAAATAGGCTTCGGGATGGATGGGCCCCTTGCCGTCCAGCGGCCGGCCCAGCGAATCGAGAATGCGTCCCAGCAGGCCTTCCCCCACCGGCACCTGACGGCCGGCCGGGCCGTTGACGCGAGCCGACACCACATTCTGCCCATAGCAGGGCGGGTGCGATGGCACCAGCGGACGCACCGGGGTGCCGGGCAACAGGCCATGTACATTGGCCAGCGGCATCAGGTAGACGCGGTCGCCGGAGAAACCCACCACTTCGGCTTCCACCACATGCCGGTCGGCCAGTTCCACCTGACAGGCGCTGCCCACTGGCAGCTTGATACCGGTGGCCTCCATCACCATGCCGGTGACGCGCAACAGCCGGCCGCAGGGTTGCCATAGCGCGGCGTCCTGCGCGGCGCGGCCGCAATCGCTCAGAAAGGCGCGTTGTCGATCAATCAGCGAGGTCATCTTGTGCGGCATCCAGCCCCAGTGCACTGCTTAGCGCGGCCAGCCGTGATGCCAGCCGCAGATCCAGCTGCAGCGAGGAGGTATCGATGATGCAGCCACCGCGCTGGATGTGGGCATCTTCTATCCATTGCCATTGGGTTTCCGGTGTTTCCTGTTGCAGGAATTCACGGGCGGCGGCCAGATCGGCCGGATTGACCCGCAGCCGTGCCTGACTCAGGTTGGCAGGCAATTCGCCCAGCACCTGGCGCAGCTGGGCGACGATGGCAGTGTCGCTGTGGGCAATGTGTTCACCGGCCAGCCGCTCGGCCAATTGCAGGGCCAGTTGCAGCAGTGCGCCGGAAAGCTCTTCTTCCACCCTGGCCAGTTCGCGGGCGAAATTGCCGGACAGCTCCTGCAGCGGCGCCCACAGCTGGGCGAACTGTTCGCTGGCCTGATCGTGGCCTTGCTGCATGCCGCGCGCCAGTCCTTCGGCATGGCCGGCCTGCACGCCTTCGTCGTAGCCGGTTTGCCAGGCTTCCTGATGAATGGCTTCCAGTTCGGAGGCGGTGGGATAGCCGACCGCCTCTTCCTGCGCAGCAGCTTCTGCGGCGGCAGCAGCGGCCGCCTCGGCCTGCTCTTCGGCCATTTCAGCGGCAGCCGCCGTGGGAGCCTGCTCCAGATGACGGCGCAAGGCATCCAGCCCGGCCAGCTGGCTGGGGCTGAATTCGCCATCGTCCTGGCTCAGCTCGGCCGGCATCCAGCTGCTCCAGCCTTGCAGCTGCTCGCCCGGAATAATCGGATTATTCGACAAGGCCTTCGTCACCACCCTTGCTGCCTAGCACGATCTGGCCATCGTCGGCCAGCTTGCGTACGACTTTGAGGATTTCCTTCTGTTCGGCCTCGACTTCGGACAGCTTGACCGGTCCCTTGGATTCCAGGTCGTCACGCAGCATTTCGGCAGCACGTTGCGACATATTGCGGAAGATCTTGTCCTTGAGCTCGGCACTGGTGCCCTTGAGCGCCACCACCAGTGAATCGGACTGCACTTCGCGCAGAATGGTCTGGATGGAACGGTCGTCGATGTCGAGGATGTTTTCGAACACAAACATCTTGTCCTGGATGCGCTGTGCCAGTTCCGGGTCGTATTCGCGGATGTAGTTGAGCGCCGAGCCTTCCACATTGGAACCCATGAAGTTGAGGATTTCCGCGGTAAGGCTGATGCCGCCGGAAGCACTCTTCTTGATGCGGTCCGAACCGGACAAGAGCTGGGTGAGCACGTCGTTGAGCTCGCGCAGCGCCTGCGGCTGTACCCCTTCCAGGGTGGCGGTACGGATCAGCACCTCGTTGCGCAAGCGCTCGGGGAAGAAGGCCAGGATGGAGCTGGACAGGTCCGGCTCCAGGTGTACCAGGATGGTGGCGATGATCTGCGGGTGTTCGTGGCGGATCAGGTCGGCCGCCGAGGACGGGTCCATCCACTTCAGGCTTTCGATGCCGCTGTGGTCGTTGCCCTGCATGATCTTGTCCAGCAGGTTGGCCGCCTTGTCCGGCCCCAGCGCCTCGATCAGCACATTGCGCAGGTATTCGTCCGAGGCACCAATGCTGGCGCGGGCCGCACATTCTTCGCGGAATTTGCCGACGATGTCGTCGATCTGGTCGTAGCTCAGATTATTGATGGCCGCCATGGCCAGCGAAATCTTCTGCACTTCCTTGGGACCAAGATACTTGAATACCTCTACCGCCTCGGCCTGACCCAGGCTGAACAGCAGTACGGCACTGCGATGCACACCGTTATCACTCATCGGAGCTGATCCATTCCTTGATGATCTGGGCGGCCATGCGCGGATCAGACTTCACCAGCTCGCGCGCGGCTTCCAGATTAAGGTTGTACTGACGCATCTGGGCATCCTTGGGATTTTCCGGTGTGCCATCGGCATTGGTGCCGGCCGCGGCCTTGCCACCCGCAGCGGCCGCCGCACCGCCTTCATCATCCCCCGCCACCGCCAGCAATCGACCACCGGCATCGGTAAGCGGACGGCCATCGGCGCCCTTCTTGCCGGGCTCCACCGGTTTGACCAGATCCTTGACAATGGGCCGCACCACGCCAAACAGCAAATACAGCACGGCAATGGTGAGCAAGGCGTATTTGATCAGGCTGGAAGCGTTGTTGCTCAGGTAATCGGTCACCTTTTCCTGCATGGTGACCGGCACGGCAGCATCGGCAAAGGCCGCATTCACCACATTCAGCGTATCGCCGCGCTGGCTGTTATAGCCCATGGTCTCCTTGACCAGATTGTTGATCTGCTGGATTTCCTGGGCAGTCAGCGGCGTCGGTTTCACTTCGCCGTTCTTGTCCGGCATCTTGCGATAGTTGACCACCACGGCAGCGGACAGGCGCTTCACCACGCCTTGCGGCATCTTGGTGTGCTGGATGGTCTTGTCCACTTCGTAATTGGTGGTGATGTCGCGTTCCAGCGCGCCGGATTGGCCCATGGCCTGACCGGACAGGGTGGCGGTGCCCGGCGCAGCACCCGGCGGCAGGGTGATCGGTGCGGAAGCACCAGATGGTGGTTGATTGGACAGTGCACCGGGAACCCCGCCGGCATTGGCAGCACCACTACCCAGCCGCTCGACGATCTGCTGGCTGCGGGTGGCGGAGGGATTCGGCGTCGAATTGGGACGGTAGCTTTCCGAAGTCTGCTCTACCTCGGAGAAATCCACATTGGCCGTGACCTGGGCGTGGATATTGCCCTGGCCGAAAATGGGCTCAAGAATGCTTTCGATGCGCTTGACGTAGCCATCTTCCACCTGGCGCACATAGCCCAGCTGGGTCTGGTCCATGCCGGCAGTGTCCTTGTCGGACAGCTTGGACAGCATATTGCCGTCCTGATCCACCACGGTGACATTCTTCACCGGCAGATTGGGCACGGCACTGGACACCAGATGCACGATGCCGGCCACCTGCCCCTGGTCCATGGTGCGACCGCGGAACAGATTGAGCATGACCGATGCGGTGGGCTGCTGCTGGTCGCGCACAAAAACGCTTTGCTTGGGAATGGCAATATGGATGCGGGCAGACTCCACCGAGCCGATGGCTTCGATGGTGCGGGCCAGCTCACCCTCGATGGCACGCTGGTAATTGACCTGTTCGGCAAACTGGCTGATGCCGAATTTCTGGTTGTCCATCAGCTCGAAACCGACACCACCGGCCTTGGGCAGCCCCTGGGCGGCCAGCCGCAGCCGGGCATCGTAGACCTTGTCGGCCGGCACGGACACCGTACCGCCATCCCCCAATTGATAGGGAATGTTCATCTGCTGCAAGGCAGCCGTGACCTGACCGCCATCGCGGTCGGCAATATTGGAAAACAGGATTTTGTAGCTGGGCTGACGATTGAGCACCGCCGCGCCGACAATGACAGAGAAAAGGGCGGCCAAGGCCACCAGGAAGAGGATTTTTTTATTGTTGGGAAGCGACTTGAAACGATCAGACGCATCGTTAAGCCGGGTTCGCCAAACAGGAGTCGCGTTTTGTTCTGCCAGATCAGCCATACAGTGGTTTTAGTTTCAAGTGCAGCCACTGCCGGCAACATGGATATGTATGCGGCCAGGCTACACCTGGGTATTCATGATTTCCTGATAGGCGGACACCAGCTTGTTGCGCGCCTGGACCATGGTCTGGAACGACAGGCTGGCTTTCTGCAAGGAGACCATCACGTCCTGCAGGTTAACCCCCTCATCTCCCAACTCGAACTGCTTCTGCATTTCCTGCGAAGTTTGTTGAGCAGAATTCACCTGCTCAATCGTGGATTTGAGAACATCGGCAAAGTCAACTTGCGACGTGTCCTGCGACTGCGCAGCCGGCTTGCCGCCGGCCAGGGCCGACGCGGCCCGCAGCTCGCTCAACATCTGGTCTACATTATTAATCGACATGGCTACTCCGTACTGCGTACGTCCAGGTCATCCGGATCATCTTCCTGGCCATCTTCCTCGCGGTAGCGCTGCAATTTGTAGCGCAAGGTGCGTTCGCTGATGCCCAGTTTTTCGGCGGCGAGTTTCTTGACCCCTCCAACTGCTGCCAGTGTATCCAGAATATGACGTTTTTCCAGCGTTTTCATGTCGGACTCTGCAGACATGATAGGCGGAACGGTGGTTTCTGTCCGGGTAAGCGGTGTCGAACCGGAAACATCATCCAGCAACAGGTCGGCGGCAATTATTGCCGGTCCGGCGGCAAGAATCACCGCTCGCTGCATGACGTTTTCCAATTCGCGGATGTTACCTTCCCAACTATAGGCCGTCAAATGACGTTCGGCCTCCTCGGAGAGGCTTAATCCGGCACGCCCGGCGGCTTCAGCATATTTCTTAAGCACAAGCCGTGCCAGCGGCAGGATGTCCTCGCGCCGCTCGGCCAGTGCCGGGATGCGCAGCGGGAAAACATTCAGGCGGAAATACAGGTCTTCGCGAAAGCGCCCGGCCTCCACCTCGCCGGCCACATCGCGGTTGGAGGTGGCCAGCACGCGGATATCCAGCTTGATGGTGCGGGTGCTGCCCACCCGCTCCACTTCGCGCTCCTGCAGTACCCGCAGCAGCTTGGCCTGCAGCGACAGCGGCATTTCGGTGACTTCATCCAGCAGGATGGTGCCGCCCTGCGCCTGCTCGAATTTGCCGGGCAAGGCCTGGGCGGCGCCGGTAAACGCGCCCTTTTCGTGACCGAACAGGGTGGATTCCAGCAGATTGTCCGGAATGGCCGCGCAATTTACCGCCACAAAAGGGCCGTCGTGCCGTCTGGAATGCCGGTGGATGTAACGCGCCAACACTTCCTTGCCGGCGCCGCTGGGGCCGGTGATCATCACGCTGGCATCGCTGCCGGCCACGCGGCTGGCCAGTGCCAGCAGCTGGCGCATTTGCGGTGATTCCGCCACGGCTTCGTCGCGTTCGCTGTCCGGCAGCTTGAGAATGTGCTTTTCCACTTCGGCAATCAGGCTGGCCGGCTCGAAGGGCTTGAGCAGGTAGTGGGTGGCGCCGGCCCGCAGCAATTCGATGGCGCGCTCGATGATGCCGTAGGCAGTCATCAGGATGAAGGGCACGCCGGGATAACGTGTTTTTACTTCTTCAAACAGGCTATAACCATCCATCGGCGCCATTTGCGCATCGGAAATGATCAGCCCCACCGGGGTTTTCTTCAGCTGCTGCAGGGCGGCGCTGCCATCTCCGGCTTCCAGCGTGGGATAACCGGCCAGGCTGAGGGTATCGACAATGGCTTCACGCAGGTCGGCGTCGTCTTCGACTACAAGAATGGGCAACTTCATCGCGGATTTCTATACGGTAGGCTGGCGTTGGGCAACCAGCGTGACAAGACGGCTGGCAATGGCGGTGAGCGGCAGGATCTCGTGCTGGCTCTTGAGCGCGATGGCTTCCTTGGGCATGCCGAACACCACGCAACTGGCTTCGTCCTGGGCAATATTGTAGGCACCGGCTTCTTTCAGTTCCAGCATGCCTTGTGCACCATCCCGCCCCATGCCGGTGAGAATGACGCCGATACAGTTTTTGCCAGCCAGATTGGCCGCCGAGCGGAACAGGACATCGACCGAGGGCCGGTGACGATTGACCGGCGGACCTTGATGCAGCGCGGTGGCATAGCCGATGGTGGCGGCAGACTTGAGCAGCAGGTGGGAGTGGCCAGGGGCGATATACACCGTGCCGGCTTGCAGGCGCTCGCCATCCTCGGCTTCCTTTACCTGCAGCTGGCACAGCGAATCCAGCCTGGCGGCAAAGGATTTGGTAAACAGCTCGGGCATGTGCTGGGTGACCAGAATGGGCGGCATGGTGGCTGGCAGCGCGCTGAGCAGCACGCGCAAGGCTTCGGTGCCGCCGGTGGACGAACCGATCACGATGACGGTCTGGCGTGCCAGCGGGGTGCGTCCGGTCTGGCGTGGCAGGATGACATCTGCGTTATGGCTGGGTACCACTTCCATTGGTACAAATGGTTCCCGGGAGAACTGTCCCATTTATTTCCTTGCAAACATGCCGGTCATGCCGGCTTTATCCAGGTGTCTAGCTTAAAGCCCCACCCGTCTTATGCCAAGATAATCAGTCGGCCGCCGCACGCAGCGTTTGCCGCAGCTGATCCACCCACAGCGCACTCGCCTGTTCGATCAGGTCCAGCACCCGGTCAAAACCGCCGGGGCCGCCATAGTAGGGATCGGGGACTTCCAGGGTCGGCTGCTGCGCCAGTGGCGCCAGCATGAAATCCAGCCGGGCCTTGCTGCCGGGCGGACACAGTGCGCGCAAGGCGGCCATATTGGCGCGGTCGGCCGCCAGGATCAGATCAAAGCGTTGAAAATCGGCCGCTGTCACCTGCCGGGCACGCTGCGCCGACAGATCGTAACCACGTTGCAAGGCCGCCTTGCAGCTGCGCGGGTCTGGTGCTTCACCGATATGGTAGGCATGGGTGCCGGCCGAATCCACCGTCACCAGCCCGTCCAGCCCGGCCTGCTGCACATGGGCGCGCAGCACGCCTTCGGCGGTGGGTGAGCGGCAGATATTGCCCATGCAAACCATCAGGACTGCGTAGTGTTGTTTCATGTCGGGCTCTACTCCATGCGGGCTGCGTTGCCGCCACCTGCTTTCACCATAAACCAATCAGCGCTTGCCGGCTGCCGAAGTCTGGTCCGCCACGGGCCAGTAACGGGCCGCCCAGGCCTGCTGCCCGGCGGCATCCCAGAAGCTCCAGGCCAGCAGCCGGCTGCGTTTCTGCCCCTGTGCCATGTCCAGCACCCGGCTTTGCTTGACGCCGGCCTCACGCAGGACGTGGCGCAAGGCCGGCAGGCTGTCGGCGCTGGACAGCAGGCTGGTGAACCAGCAGCAGCGCCGGGCAAAGCGCACACTTTCGCCTATCATGCTGGCCACAAAAGCCTGTTCGCCACCGGGATAACATAATTCGTTTTCCTGCCCGCCAAAGTTCAGTAGCGGCTGGCGGCCCTCCGCTTGCCCGCCCTTGCCCAGATTGCGCCATTTGCGCTGGCTGCCGGCAGCGGCTGCCGCCCGCGAGGCATGAAAAGGCGGATTGCACATGGTGACATCGAAATGCTCGCCACTGGCGATGATGTGGCTGAACATGCGGTCAGCATGCGGCTGGTGACGCAATTCGATATGCGCGGCAAAGGCCGGATTGGCCGCCAGAATGGCCTGGCAATTGGCCAGCGCCACCTTGTCGATATCCGCACCCACGCAGCTCCAGCCATATTCGGCATGGGCCAGCAGGGGGTAGATGGCATTGGCGCCCACGCCGATGTCCAGCAGCCGGATGGCATGGCCTTGCGGCAGGCGGCCTTGCTGGCATTCGGCCAGCAGGTCGGCCAGGCAATGCACATAGTCGGCCCGCCCCGGAATGGGCGGGCACAGATAGGCGGCCGGGATGTCCCAGTCGTCAATGCCATACCAGTCGGCCAGCAGCGCGCGGTTGAGCAGCCTGACCGACTGCGGGTTGGCAAAGTCTATGCTGGGCAAGCCATGGGCATTGGGCCGCACATGGCTTTTGAGTGCGGGGCAGGCCTCAAGCAGCCGGGCAAAATCATATTGACCCCGGTGGCGGTTGCGCGGGTGCAGGCGCGGTGCTGGCGACCGCGCCTGGGCATGCGGTTTGGCTGGCATGCAGACTCCTTGATACGGCAATACGGCGAAAAGCCGGCATTGTGCCAGCAATCGGCAGCGGCGTCCGATCCGCGCCCGCCACGCTGTGGTTCAGGGCAGCTTGGGCGCCGGCTGCGTGTCGTAGCGGGCTTCGATCTCGCGATAGGCGCCGCTCTGGCGCAGCAGGGCCAGACCACGGTCGAAGTTGTCGCGCTGCCATGGGTAACGAAAAGCCATCTGGTAGGGAGTGGGGCCAAACAGCGGATAGGCGGTGACCGGTGGCAGCCGCCCCTGTTCGGCGCTGATCTCCTGGGTGAAATGGCTGATGATGCGCCAGTCCCCCACGATGACATCGACGCGGCCGGCATACAGCAGGCGGTTGCGGATGATCTGATCGCCCTCTTCGCGGTAGCGGGTATTGGCACTGGCCATGGCTTCGAATGCAGGGCCCAGCAGTTGGCGCGCACGCTGGAAGCTGCTGATGGAATAGCGCTGCAGATCATTGATGTCGCGAATCGTCAGCTGGCGCTGGGCCAGGGCCACCGCCACATTGTGGTATTCCAGGTAGGGCTGGGAAAAATAGGCATGCAGCCCGCTGTAGGGATTGGTGGTGGCGATGCCGTCCAGCCGCCCTTGCTGCAACATGCTTTGCAGGCGCTCCATGGGTGCAAAGAATGGTTTCACTTCCATGCCGGCGCGCCGGGCGGCCTCCACCACGATGTCCAGCTCCAGCCCACGACGCTCGGCCTCGAAGACATAGGGTGGCTTGTTGCTGCCAAAGCCGATCTGCAACACCACGCCATT
Organism: Aquitalea sp. ASV15; assembly: GCF_016429115.1. Lineage (NCBI taxonomy): Bacteria > Pseudomonadati > Pseudomonadota > Betaproteobacteria > Neisseriales > Chromobacteriaceae > Aquitalea > Aquitalea sp. ASV15. Next base: position 83,758 of record NZ_JAELTZ010000012.1, read on the forward strand.
GGCCGGCAAGGCCAGCACCGGCATGCCAAACACCATCCAGCAACATCCCAGCAATACTCTGCCCAGTCTTGTCATCAGCTGCACTGCCTTGCTCTGCGCCGGTCGCCGTCATCGTCAGATGACCGGTCCGTCGCCCAGTTGTCGCCACAGTCCCTGCAGTTGCCACTGCCGGCACCATCCTTCCAGTTCTGCTGCCGGCATGGGCCGGGCAATGCCATAGCCCTGCACCAGGCGGCAGCCCATCTGCAGCAGCACCGCGCCATGCGCCATGGTTTCCACGCCTTCGGCAATCACCTGCCGCTGGAACACATCCGCCAGCTGGATGACACTGGCGACGATGCCCAGATCGTCGACATCTTCCAGCATGCCGGATACAAAGCTCTGATCAATCTTCAGCGTATCCAGTGGCAGCTTGCGCAAGTATGTCAGCGAGGAATAGCCGGTGCCGAAGTCGTCCAGGGCGAAGTGCACGCCCAGTGCGCGGCATTGCTGCAGCACGGCCAGGGCCTGGTCCATGTCGGCCAGGGCCGCCGATTCCAGCACTTCCAGTTCCAGCCGTGCCGGTGGCAGCTGCGGGTAACGTTGCAATGCCTGCTGCAGATGCGGGTAAAAATCGGCATGCAACAAGTAATTGGCACTGACATTGATGCTGATTGCCATGTCCAGACCCTGCGCCTGCCAGCGGGCGGCTTGCGCCACGCCTTCATCCAGCACCCAGCGGCCAAAGGCGGTTTCCAGCTCGCTGCCCTGCAAGGTGGGCAGGAAGGCGGCCGGGGCCAGCAAGCCGCGCTCGGGATGCTGCCAGCGGATCAGCGCTTCCACCCCGATGATGCGGCCGCTGCCCAGGTCGACCTTGGGCTGGTAATACAGCAGGAATTGTTGCTGTTGCAGGGCCAGTTCCAGCGATTCCAGCGTGCGGCGGTGCAGCTGGGCCTTGCGGTCGCTTTCCGGGTCAAACAGCTGGTAGCGGTTCTTGCCGGAGGTCTTGGCCTGGTACATGGCCTGATCGGCGTGGCGCAGCAGGGTGTCGGCATCGGCATCATCCAGTGGGTAGAGGGTAACGCCGACGCTGGCACTGGTGCTGATGCTTGCCGCCGCCAGGCTGACTTCCTGGCGCACTGCGCTGAGTACGCGATCAAGCACCGGGATGCATTCATCATTACCTTCCAGCCCGCACAGCAGCAGGACAAATTCGTCACCACCCAGTCGCGCCAGCGTATCATCGGCGCGCAGCACCGATTTGAGCCGCTCGGTCACCGCAATCAGCAGCTGGTCGCCGGCTTCGTGGCCGTGCAGGTCGTTGACGGCCTTGAAGCCATCCAGATCCAGAAAACACACCGCGCAGGGCTTGCCGCTGCGCCGGCTGCGGATCAGCGCCTGCTCCAGCCGGTCGGACAGCAGGCGGCGATTGGGCACTCCGGTCAGCGGGTCAAAATTGGCGATGCGATTGAGCTCTGCTTCGTGCGCCTTCAACTGGGTGATATCGGAAAATATGCCGATATAGTGCTGGATCTGGCCAAACTGGTCGCGCACGACCGAGATCGACAGCAGCTCGGCGTACAGATCGCCACTCTTGCGCCGGTTCCAGATTTCACCACGCCAGAAATCATGCTGCCGCACCATGGACCACAATTCCTGATAGAAGGCCGGCCCGTGCTGGCCGGAGGACAGGATGGCCGGCGAGCGGCCGATGGCTTCCTCTTCGCTGTAGCCGGTGATGCGGGTAAACGCCGCATTGACCTTGGTCATCAGTCCGCTCGGCGACACCACCATGATGCCTTCGTAGCTGCTGTCGAACACGATGGCCGCTTCTTTCTGCGCCAGCGCGTAAATCTTGTGTTCGGTGATGTCGGTATGCGTGCCGGACATCATCAGCGGCCGGCCCTGGCCATCGAGCTCCACCACCCTGCCCCGCGACAGTATCCAGCGCCAGCCACCGGCCTGACTGCGGCAGCGCATTTCCATTTCATAAGCCGGGGTCTGCCCTGCCAGATGACGCTGCAAGGCCGCTTCCACCTGCGGATAATCTTCCGGATGGATAAGGCCCAGCCAGACCTGGCGGGTAATGTCACCGCTGTCCGGCGGATAGCCCAGCATTTCCTTCCAGCGCTGGCTGACCTGGAAATCGTCGGTCTGGATATTCCAGTCCCAGTACCCCTGGTCGGAGCCTTCCAGCACCCGCGCCAGCTGCTGCTCACGCCGCAGCAGCGTCTGCTCGGCCTGCTTGTTGTGGCTGATGTCGCGCGAAATGCCGAACAGGCCCACCACCTGCCCATCGGCATCGAATACCGGCCCCTTGCTCACCTGGAACACCAGCTCGGAGCCGTCCTGCAGCCGCAGGAACTCTTCGTGTGTGTGCAGCTTGCCGTCGCGCATGATGGCATCATCCAGCGTCATCAGCTCGGCGGCGGAGGCGGCATCAAACAATGCGCGGTCATCCTCGCCGATAATGGCGCTCACCGTACGCCCCACCATGCGGGCGGCAGCGGCATTCACCATCAGGTAGCGCCCCTGCCGGTCCTTGACGAAAATCGCGTCCGGGGTACCGGCCACCACCGCTTCCAGCAGATTGCGATGGGTTTCATTGCGCCTGGCCAGCTGGCGCAGCATGCCGCTGAACAAACTGACGGCCGCGCCGCACAAGGCGAGAAAACCCCATTGCAAGGTCGTGAACGGCTCGGCGGCGCTGCTGTGAAAATGCGGCCTGGCCAGCCAGTCCACCCCGGCCACCGTCAGCGCGGTCGCCAGCAGCCCCGGCCCCATGCCACCCAGCAAGGCACTGAGGATGATGGGGAACATGAACATGATGAGCATGGGCCGCTGGTACACGCTGATTGGCAGCTGCTGGCGCAGGCCCAGCACCGCCAGCGCCAGCAGCATGGCAAACAGATAGCCCAGCCAGGGGGCGATGCGGACATGGCCCACGCGCTCGGCCCAGTTTTCCAGCAAGCCCGCCGCTGGCGACGGTTCTGCCGCCGGCACGGCGCGCAGGGAAAAATACAGCATGACGGTGGTGATCAGGACGAACACGCCACCTTTGTAGGTGGACAGCAGACGCATGGTGTCCGCATCGGCCAGCAGGCTGAGCAGGCTGTCCGACAGCAGGATCCACAGCATGGCCAGCACGCCATAGGCGATGACAACCAGGCGGATATAACGATTACGCACAGACGCGACCATGCCAGCCATGACCTTGAACGGTGAAGGGACTGCCTCGAAAAGGCCGGCCCGACCCTGACGGCCTTGCAGTCAACAGGCGGGCGGACCATGCGGAAAATGCATGCCAGAAACCGCTGATTATTTATGTATTTTCATCAAAAAATCCATCTTTTGATAGAAAATCATTAAACCCGCTGGTTTTCCTGCTGATTTGCCGCAGTCAGCACCGCGTCAACGCAGCCGGAAGCGGGCCACGATGGCATGAATATGCTCGACCTGGCTGTCCAGCGCGCTCAGCGCCTGGTTGGTGGCATCCACCTCGCTGCGGGTTTCCGAGGCATTGCCGGCGATGCCGCTGACATCATTGGCCACCTCGGCGCAGCTTTGCTGCTGCACTGCCACTTTCTGGCTGACGCTGCCAACCAGCTGCACCACCTGATCCGATTGCAGGCTGATGCTTCTCACCGCCTCACCAGCCTGGCTGATATTGTCCACACTGGTACTGACACTGGCTTCGACCGCTTGCATGTCACGCACCGCCACCTGCACCTGGCTGCCGATGGATTTGACGATGATGTCGATTTCGCCGGTAGAACGGCTGGTGGAGTCCGCCAGCTTGCGCACCTCGTCTGCCACCACGGCAAAACCACGGCCCGATTCGCCAGCCCGCGCAGCTTCGATGGCCGCATTCAGCGCCAGCAGGTTGGTCTGGTCGGCCAGCGACTCGATCACCCCGACGATCTTGGTAATGGCGGCACTGGAGTCCTGCAACTGATGCAGGCAGGCTGCCGTCTGCCCCACGGCGGCTGATACCGAACGGATATCACCCAAGGCGGTCTGGATGGCTTCGTTGTTCTGTCTTGCCTGCACGGCGGACTCCGAACACAGCGCCGCTGCCTGGCCGGTCTTTTGCAGGATGTCCAGCATGCCGCCATTGAGCTGCTGCAACTCCTGGTCGATATGCTGCGAAGCACGCTCCCCGGCCTCGGCCACCGCACTCAGATGCTGCGAAGTACTGCCCATATTGCGATTGGCCGTCACCACCTGCTGCAAGCGCTGCTCCACTTCCAGCATGCTGTCCTGCAAGGCTTGCAGCAGATTGTTCAGCGCCTTGCCGGCCCGTTCGGCCTGCTTGCTGCACAAGCCTTCCACCCGGCAGGTCAGGTCGAAATTGTCAGCGACTGCAATCATGGTTTTCTCAATGCGCCGCAAATCGTAAATCTGCTTGAAAGTCAGATATTGCCGATAGACCACGAACAGACCGAATAACAGCAGCAAACCCAGAACCAGCGTCACGTTCAGCATGGTATTGCGCTGGCTGGCCTGCAACGGTGCCAGCTTTTGCGCCAGCTGCGCCGGCGTCAGATGGTAGTAAACCAGCCAGGGCTTGTCGCTGTGTATCTGCAAGGGCAGGCTGAGCAAGGCCCCGCCCTGGGCCTCGGCCTGGCTCTTGCCGGACAGCAGATCCGCCAGCACGGTGTTGCGCCGGTCGAAGATACGGATGCCGCGCTCGGCATTCACCAGCGCAAAGCTGGCCGCCTCGGCCGGCATTTTCAGCCCGGCCTTGGCCGCTTCTACCCGGTCTTTGTCGGTCAGCACCAGATAAGGCATGTCCAGCAGCGCGGCCTCGAAAACATTGGCACGGACAATGGCAGAGATCACCCCGATAAACGCGTGCTCGTTGCTGTAAACCGGCACCGAATACAGGAAACCGGAAGCGTCATACACATTGCACTTGGATTTGGAGTAGTACTGGGTATTGTCACAGGTGCGCATCAGCGGCGAGGTGGCTGCAGGAATATCATTCAGCACCTTGAAGTTGAAACGCGGATAGGCTGCTTTCAGCTCGGCCAGCTGGCGCGGGAAATAGCTGTACTCCTCGTCTTCCATCTCTTCGGGCTTGTCCGGGTCCTTGCTCTTGGCTTCGTCTTCTTCTTTCTTGCCGGCCTCCGGCTCCAGCCGCACGGTGTCAAACATGAAAAACGGCACCTGGCCTTTTTTGTAGTCCAGTCCATCCATCACCGCATACACCTCGGATACCCGGGTACGGCTGACCATATTGTTGAAAATCTGCTGGACCGTATTGAAAGCATCGGCAGTAAAGCGATGGCCGGCCACCACATCTTCTTTTTCGTCGCCACGGTTGCCGCCATGAATCTGCCGCACACTGGGCAACAGGCTGATGGTGCGACTGTTTTCATAGATGGTATTGAACATGTCCTGCAGCTGGCGGCGCTTGCCTTCCAGTTGCGGCATGGCCTCCTGCTGGATCACCTGCTGCCGGGCTTCCGCCAGTCGCTCGGCATACAGATGGCGCAACCACCACTGACTGGCGACAAACAAGATGGCAAACAGCAGCAGCAGCCAGAACAGCCGGTTGTAAAGGAATGCTCTCCAGGGAGACAAACGTGTTTTTGCCATGTCGACGCGTTTTCCGATGAAATATGACAAACAGAAAAATGCCATTACCTCTGTTATAGAAAATTTTTAGCCGACATCAGCCTGTTTTCACCTTAATCGCTGCCGCTACCCATTCCACCCTCACTATTTAGTGACTAAAAACAGCAAATGACATCGCATCCTGTTTAAAAACTACGGCCACGTCAGCGCCAGCCACGCTGGCGTTGACATCCGCACAGGCCACAGCAAACCGTCTTGGCAAACCTGCCTTGCGCTGGCGCAACATTTAAATGACATTCAAATATAAAATCAGCAGTGGTGCCAACATGCTATAGAGTAAGGGCGGGGTCGCCGCGCGGTCGGCTTGCCGGCAGGTCAGCCGGGCAGAGCCGGACGGGGCAAACAGGCGGCATGCCGCGCTCGGCAGCAAACACATGACAGGTCTGAAAGGGGAATAAATGAGCATCGCCAGAAAAATGCTGTTACTCAGTGCGATAACGATTCTGGGCTTTATCGCCATCGGCGTGGCAGTGTTCATCAGCCTTGGCAATCTGCAAAGCAACCAGAATGACCTGACCCGCCGCACGGAACATATCCAGCGCCTCTTGGAGGTGAAAGCCAGCGCCCTTTCCACCATCCAGCTGGACCCCACCACCGTGGAAACCGCCAAGATATTTTCCGATGCCGAAAAAAACATCGAGCTGCAACTGGGCCAGCTGGAAAAGCTGGCCCGCCGACCGGCCATCCAGGAGCAGGCCAGGCAGATCAGGGCGCAATGGCAACGCTATGACCAGGACTCGCATGCGCTGATGAACCAGGCCAGGACAGATGCCAAGGCAGCCAATGATCAGTTGATCCCCTTGTACAACAAGGAATTCCTGCCGCTGCAACACACCGTGGAAGCGGCCATCAGCAGCATGAGCAAGGATTGTGACAGCTCCAAGGCCAAGGTGGCCGAGCTGCTGGCCCTGCAGTTCTGGCTGGTGCTGACACCGCTGCTGGTACTGGCCTGCTGCTTGCTGCTGTTTGTCAGCAGCATTTCGCGCAGCCTGAAAACCAGCCTGCAACAGATGCTGCAGGCCTTGCAACAACTGAGTACCGGACAACTGGCAACCCGGCTGCCGGCTACCGGCAAGGACGAGCTGGCGGACATCGCCCGCGCGGTCAACCAGTTCATCGAACACACCCATGCCATGGTGCAGCAGTTCCAGCAGGGTTCGCAGCAGCTGTCCTCCTCTGCCGTGGTGCTGTATGGCACCGCCAAGGAAATTGTCAGCAGCGTGAACAGCCAGAACGAAGCGGCGGCCTCGATGGCCGCGGCTGTGGAGCAGATGTCGGTCAGCGTCAACCATGTGGCCAACAATGCCGGCACCGCGCTGCAGCTGTCACACAACGCGGGCGAGATTTCCCGTCAGGGCGGGCAGATCATTCACGACGCCGCCGCCGAGATGAGCCACATCGTCAATGCAGTGCACAACGCCAGCGATACGGTACAGGAGCTGAACCAGCACTCGCGCAATATTTCCGCCGTGGTGCAGGTGATCAAGGAAATCGCCGACCAGACCAATCTGCTGGCCTTGAACGCGTCCATCGAGGCGGCGCGCGCTGGCGAACAGGGGCGCGGCTTTGCCGTGGTGGCGGACGAAGTACGCTCGCTGGCGGAACGCACCAGCAGCTCGACCCAGGAAATCGGCAAGATGATCAGCCAGATCCAGGGCAGTACCGACACCGCCGCCCGGGAAATGGAGCAAGTGGTGCTGCGGGTAGGCAGTGGCGAACAGCTGGCCAAGCAGGCCGGCCAGCGCATGGGCGAAATCCAGAGCGGTACCGAACAAGTGATCAGTGCCATCAATGCCATCTCCACCGCCCTGCAGCAGCAAAGCGCCACCAGCCACGAGATTGCCGCCCAGGTGGAAAAAGTGGCCAGGATGACCGAGGACAATCATGGTGCGGCGCGGCACACCTCGGATTCGGCCGGCGAACTGGAGCAGCTGGCAAGCCAGATGCAGGGCGTGGTCAGCCGCTTTCGCACCTGAACGCCTCGGCAGCGGCCAGCGCCGGCAAGCCATGCCGCTGTCTGGCCTTGCGGCATTGCGCATCCCCCGCCCGTACTTCGCGACAGGGCGAGGGGCGCTGGGCATACAGGCTGCAGGACACGGACTGCCCCACTTCACCCTGCAAAGCATGGCAGCGCGGCGCCGGCTGGTTGGTGCCGCGCAAACAGGCATGCCAGGGGCTGGCTTGTTCCAGTGCGGTATCGGGCAGACCAAGGCTGACCGCCTCGGCCCAATAGAAGGAAACACGAAAACTGGCGCAACAGGCGCCACAATCCAGGCATGGATTGAAAGTGACAGTGGCAGGAGCGTTCATCATTCAGCGTGTCAGACAAAGTGATGGACCATCCGCTGGCCGCTAACAGCCGCAGCAGAGTAGCTGCACCGCGGCCACCTGTGGGTGGTTTCGCACACGGATACAGCCGGGCAGCACTATACCTGCCTGTCATCACTCGGAAAAGTCTGACTTATTTTGCAATGCAGCAAGACGTCAACGCACTGATATGCACATGCTCAAGCTGTCATGAAAAGCATCAAGCTGGCATGGGCAAAGCCATGTTCTGCCGAATCACTTTTCACCAGGGCAGGTCTGCGCCTGATTGTTCAAACCCTGCTTTTCCACCCGGAAGCGGGCGACGGTGCGGCCGTCCTGCTGCTGCAGAGTGACGACATACAGGCTGTCGAAATCGCTGTAATGCCAGGCAGGCACCTGGGCCGGGTCTGCCCCGTAGCGGCCAAGCAGTTGCGCCGCCATCTTTGCCACCAGCCGGTGCTCCCATGATACGAACACGGTGGCATCGCGGTAGGCCGGGCTGGTGATGGCGGCCTCCAGCGCGTCCAGTTCATCCAGGCCAAAGTCGGTATTCACCGGCAGGCCCAGGCGGATGGCAGTCGGTTCGATGGTGGCCAGCGGACGGATGTAGTTGTACTCCACCCCGCCGTCTTTCTTGCGGATGCCGGGATTGGGGGCAAACAAGGCTGCCGGACGGTCAAACTTGCGCTGCAGCACTGCCGGCAATGCCAGCGCCCGGTTCAGCCCCTGGCAGCTCAGCTGCCCCAGACCGGCCTCCGGTTTTTCGGCATGGCGAAACAGCACGATGGTTTCATCCGCCAGGCAGATGCCGGACAGCAACAGGCCGGCGCAGAAGGTCAGGGAGGTCAGTGGTTTTTTCATCAGGATGATCCGGAAAAGTCTGCTGGCAGAAAATGCTGGCAGGCTAGCAGAAAACTGGCAGTGCTGACCAATCTGCTCGGCAGGGGCTCAGGCCAGCACCCCGCCCACATGCTGGCTGGCCAGCGCCTGCAATTGCGGCCCCAACTGCAAGGCCAGCTGCCACAGGCGTTCGGCCACCGGTGACAAGGAGCGCTGGCGGCGGCGGATCAGCATGATGCTGCGGCGCTGTTCCGGCAACAGCGGGCGCACGGTCAGGCTGGCACCGGCAGGCAGCGGCAGCGCCAGACCGGGCGACACGCTGATGCCAATGCCGGCCTGCACCATCTGGAAAACCGAGCTGGAGTGCCCCAGTTGCTGGGCTACCGGGCAGTGCACGCCCTGGCTGGCCAGAATGCGGTCTATCACCGGCCGGCTGCCGGAACTGTAATCCAGCAACACCAGCGGCAGCCCGTCCAGTGCCTGCCACGGCACGGCGCTCAGGGCTGCCAGCGGATGGTCGTCGCGGCAGATCAGCCAGAAACCGTCATCCAGCAAGGGCTGGCATTCCAGATCGTCTACCACGCCCGGCTCCACCACGATGCCGAAATCCACCTCGCCGCTGCGCACGCTGTCCACATTCAGCCGCTGCACCTGGTCGTGCAATACCGGGCGGATATGCGGAAACTGGCGCGCACATTGCGCCAGCAAGCTAGGCAGCAAGCTGGCGGACAAGGTGGGGCTGCTGGCGATATGCACCGTGCCATGTGCCTGCTCGCCTTCCTTGCGCGCCTCTTCCAGCAAGAGCTGCAATTCATCCAGCAAGCGGCTCAGCTGGCCGGCAAAGCGCAGGCCGGCGGCGGTCAGCTCTACCTCGCGCGTGGTGCGGTCCAGCAAGCGCATGCCCAGCTCGGCTTCCAGCTCGCGCACGCAGCGGCTGACTGCGGGCTGGGTAAGGCCGATTTCGTCCCCGGCCCGGCTGAAACTGCGCAGGCGGGCTACCGCCCGGAACACCTGTAACTGGCGCAAACTGACATTCATGACTTTTTCTTATCTATTGATCTGATAAATCAATTTGTAGTCTGAATGTTTTCACGGTTCAATAGCAAGCTGATTTCCCGCTGCAATAGGGCATGCTCATGCTGAAAATGATTGATTCCTTCACCCTGGCGCTGATTGCCACGGTTACCCTGGCCAGCCTGCTGCCCTGTCAGGGTGAAATGGCACAGGCCATGAACCTGATCACCACCCTGGCCATCGGCCTGCTGTTTTTCCTGCATGGGGCCAAGCTGTCGCGCGAAGCCGTGATTGCCGGTGCCACCCACTGGAAGCTGCACCTGACGGTAATGGCCTGCACCTTTGTACTGTTTCCCGTGCTGGGGCTGGCGCTCAAGCCGCTGCTGGGCCCGCTGGTCACGCCGGAGCTGTACCTGGGCGTGCTCTACCTGTGCATGCTGCCATCCACCGTGCAATCGTCGATTGCCTTTACCTCGATGGCACAGGGCAATATCCCGGCGGCCATTTGCAGTGCCACCGCATCGAATATCTTCGGCATTTTCATCACGCCCTTGCTGGTGGGCATGCTGGTGATCAGCCATCACGGCAGCGATCAGGGCATGGGTTCCATCACCGACATCGTGTTGCAGCTGCTGCTGCCCTTTATTGCCGGCCAGATTGCCCGCCGCTGGATTGGCGGCTGGGTAGACAAGCACAAGCCGCTGCTGCGCTATGTCGACCAGGGTTCCATCCTGCTGGTGGTGTACACCGCGTTCAGTGCGGCGGTGATTACCGGCCTCTGGCAGCAAACCCCGCCGCAATCCTTGCTAGGTCTGCTGGTGGTATGCGGCCTGCTGCTGGCCATCCTGCTGGGGTTGACTGCTTACTCCAGCCGCAAGCTGGGCTTTGACCGTGCCGACCAGATCACCATTGTGTTTTGCGGCTCGAAAAAGAGCCTGGCCAGCGGGGTGCCCATGGCCAAGGTGCTGTTTGCCGGCCACCCCATCGGCTCCATCGTGCTGCCCTTGATGCTGTTTCACCAGATCCAGCTGATGACCTGCGCGGTGCTGGCCCAGCGCTATCGCAAGCAGCAACTGGCGGCCCAGACGGCCAGCCAGATAGCCTGACGCACACGAACTCCCAATAACAAAGCCCCACCAGCGTCCTGCTGGCGGGGCTTTCCGTTTGCATGCGTACTGCACTTACAAGTCGCTGATGAACATTTTTTCCTTCAGCGCCTTCAGCTCGTCGCGTACATGGGCGGCTTTTTCGAATTCCAGATTGCGCGCCGCTTCCATCATTTCCTTTTCCAGGCGCTTGATTTCCTTGGCCAGGGTCTTTTCGTCCATCATCGCCACCTTGGCCTCGTCCACCAGGCGCTTGCGCTGGTCTTCCACGCTGTACACGCCATCGATGATGTCCTTGATCTTCTTGTTGATGCCCTGCGGCACAATGCCATGCTCGGCATTGAAAGCCAGCTGCTTGGCGCGACGCCGTTCGGTTTCGTCCATGGCGCGGCGCATGGAGTCGGTGATGCGGTCGGCGTACAGCAGTGCCTTGCCGTTGAGGTTACGCGCGGCGCGGCCTATGGTCTGGATCAGCGAGCGGTCCGAGCGCAGGAAGCCTTCCTTGTCCGCATCCAGAATCGCCACCAGGCTGACCTCCGGAATATCCAGCCCCTCGCGCAGCAGGTTGATGCCGATCAGCACGTCGAACATGCCCAGGCGCAGGTCACGGATGATTTCCACCCGCTCCACGGTGTCGATGTCGCTGTGCAGATAGCGCACCTTGATGCCGTGTTCGGTGTAGTAATCGGCCAGTTGTTCGGCCATGCGCTTGGTCAGCGTGGTCACCAGCACCCGTTCGCCCAGCTCCATGCGCAGGCGGATTTCCGACAGCAAGTCATCCACCTGGGTCGCGACCGGGCGGATTTCAATCACCGGGTCGACCAGGCCGGTAGGACGCACCACCTGCTCCACCACCTGGCCGGCATGTTCTTTCTCATACGCTGCCGGGGTGGCCGAGACAAAGATGGTCTGCGGCATCAGCCGTTCGAATTCGTGGAACTTCAGCGGCCGGTTGTCCACGGCCGAAGGCAGGCGGAAGGCGTATTCCACCAGATTGCTCTTGCGCGCAGCATCACCCTTGTACATCGCCCCCACCTGCGGCACGGTGACGTGGGACTCGTCAATGAACATCAGCGCGTTCTTGGGCAGGTAGTCGATCAGCGTCGGTGGTGCATCGCCGGGCGCGCGGCCGGAAAAATGCCGCGAGTAGTTTTCGATGCCCTTGCAAAAGCCCATCTCATACAGCATTTCCAGGTCAAAGCGCGTGCGCTGTTCGATGCGCTGCGCCTCCACCAGCTTGCCTTCCTTCAGATACCACGCCACGCGCTCGGCCAGCTCCAGCTTGATCTTCTCGCAGGCCTTGAGCACGGTGTCGCGCGGCGTCACATAGTGGCTGGACGGAAACACGGTATAGCGGCCCACCCGCTGTTTGGTGACGCCTGTCAACGGATCGAACAGGGTCAGCGTTTCAACCTCATCGTCGAACAGGCTGACACGCAAGGCGGTATCGCTGCTTTCCGCCGGGAAGATGTCGATCACATCGCCACGCACGCGGAAGGTGCCACGGCCGAAGTCTACGTCATTGCGGTCGTACTGCATGGTGGTGAGACGGCTGATGATGCTGCGCTGGGGTGTGCTTTCGCCCTCTTTCAGATGCAGGATCATCTGGTGGTAGTCGGACGGGTCACCGATACCGTAAATGGCCGATACCGTGGCCACGATGATGCAGTCCGGCCGCTCCAGAATGGATTTGGTGGCGGACAGGCGCATCTGTTCGATGTGTTCGTTGATGCTGGAGTCTTTTTCAATGAACAGGTCGCGGCTGGGGACGTAGGCTTCCGGCTGGTAGTAGTCGTAGTAGGAAACGAAATACTCGACCGCGTTTTCCGGGAAAAACTCGCGCATCTCGCTGTACAGCTGCGCCGCCAGCGTCTTGTTGTGCGCCATGATGATGGCGGGCCGGCCGGTGCGGGCAATGACATTGGCCATGGTGAAGGTCTTGCCTGAGCCGGTCACCCCTAGCAGGGTCTGGTAAGACAGGCCATCATTCAGCCCTTCCACCAGCTGGGCGATAGCGGTGGGCTGGTCACCAGCCGGGGCAAAGGGCTGGTGCAGGCGAAACGGACTATCCGGAAATGTAAGCAGCATGGCTTTTCTGAGCGGGTTCAAGTCGGTCGATTTTACGCCGATAATGTTTTTAACTCACTCCTGCTGTGTAATTGATTTTTATCTGCAAAATTGCCTGCCAGAGAGGCAAAACATTGTTTAAAATGCAAGCAGCCCGATCACGAGGCGAGATGAAGAATCCTTGCGCATCAACATGATGCAAGCATGATTTCTGACAGGCTGTATCTCCAACGACAAGACACGGGAGTGTATCTCTTATGCTGAGAAAATTTGCCGCCCTGCTGGTTTCCGCCGCCCTGGCGATGCCGGCAGTGGCCGCGCCGCCACCGGGCGTCATGGTTGCCAGCCAGATGGCCGACCATGCCGTACCGCGCCTGAGTTCGCACTCGGTGCTGGTGCTCAATGGCGCCACTGGCGAGCCGCTGTATGAAAAGAACATCCATCAACGCATGCCGATTGCCTCCATCACCAAGCTGATGACGGCCATGGTGCTGCTGGACTCGGGGGTGTCGCTTGATCAGGAAGTCACGGTTTCCGATGCCGAAATCGACCGCCTGAAAAACACCACCTCGCGCCTGGCCGTGGGTACCACCCTGCCGCGCAAGGAAATGCTGCTGCTGGCGCTGATGTCCTCGGAAAACCGCGCCGCGGCCACGCTGGCCCGCACCGCCCTGCCCGGTGGTACCGCCGCCTTTGTCGAGCGCATGAACAAGAAGGCGCGCAGCCTGGGCATGAACGAAACCGTGTTCTACGACCCGACCGGCCTTGATCTGCGCAACACCTCCACCGCCGGCGACCTGGCGCGCATGGTGAAGGCCGCCCACGGTTATCCGCTGATCCGTGCCTTTACCACCACGCCGGAACACCAGATCGTCTCGGTACGCAACCGCGTGCTGCAGTATCGCAACAGCAATGCACTGGTGCGCGAGGGTAACTGGGACATCAGCATCCAGAAAACCGGCTACATCCAGGAAGCCGGCCGCTGCATGGTGATGCAGGCCACGGTAGGTTCGCAGCCGCTGATCATCGTGCTGCTGGCTGCCGGTGGCAGCTCGGCCCGCGTCAACGATGCCCGCAGCATCAAGACCTGGCTGGAGGCCCACCCGGGCAACTGGCTGGCCGGCTGATCGCCGCCCATCCCCGGACACGCAGGGCCGGGCCAAGCGCCCCGCAGGCTGCGGACAAAGTAATCTGTGAGATTCCACTCACTGACCGAGTCCGCAGCCTTCTCGTCTACTCCCCTGCCCCCTTACCCTGCAAGGGTGCCGCGCTTGCTGCCAAGCGCGTGTGGGTTTGTCAATAAACCATGGACAGAGCAAACCAGCCCGCTCATGGCACTTGCCATATTGAGCAGGCGGGCTAGCCCGCGCCAACCAGGAGTTGCTTGTGAGCATAGAAATTCGTCCGGCCACCCGAGCGGATGCCGCGCTGATCCTGCATTACATCCGTGAGCTGGCCATCTATGAAAAAGCCGAACACGAAGTGGTGGCCAGCGTGGCCGATATCGAACAGTCGCTGTTTGGTGACGCGGCCAGCGCCGAAAGCCTGATCTGTCTGCAGCATGGCCAGCCCATCGGCTACGCGGTGTATTTTTTCAGCTATTCCACCTGGCTGGGCAAATCCGGCCTGTATCTGGAAGATCTGTACATCACCCCGGCGGCACGCGGCAGCGGCGCCGGCAAGCGGCTGCTGCGCCATCTGGCGCAACTGGCGGTGGCCCGTGGCTGCGGGCGCTTCGAATGGAGCGTGCTGGACTGGAACCAGCCGGCCATCGATTTTTACGAATCCTTTGGCGCCGCTGCCCAGTCGGAATGGATACGCTACCGCCTGGCCGGCGATGCCCTGCTGCAATTTGCCGAACAGGCCTGAACCTGCACCAGCCAAAAGCCCCGCACTTGCGGGGCTTTTTTGTCAGGTCAACGCCGAGTCATGAAGCGCACGTAATCCCCCTCTTCCACCTTGAGCCGGGCACTTTGCACCTGGGCGATGGAGAAATTGGGCTGCACCTGGGTCAGGGTGATGGTGCCGGACAAATCCTCCGGCACACCCAGCTCGCGCACACCGCCACCGCTGCGCAGTATCTGATCCGAGCGCGGCTTGTACAGCAGCATCTGGTCGCCCACCTTCATGCCATCCAGTCCGCCCACATTGATGAACAGCTGCCGGCCATCCTCTACCTTCACCACCTTGGCCGACAAGGGAATGCAGCTGAGCAGATCAACCAGCTGGCGGCTAGCCTGATCAAGCAGGCCATCCACCACCTTGCCATAGTCGCCCTGCCAGAAAGCAGCGCTGGCAAAGGCGGCCGGCAATTGCTCCACCACCTTGCCCTGGGCGACCCGGCTGAAGCGCTGGTCGGCCAGCACCGCGCCGGTCAGCGCGTCATACACCCACAGTTCCATGTCGAACTGCCGTGCCGATGGCGCGTACTTGAGCGCACCGCCAAACAAGCCGGCCAGCGGTCCGGTGTAATACGCCCCCTGCTGGCTGGTATTGTTGGATTCATACATGGTGTGGCGCAGGGTCTTGCCCACCACCCCGGTAGACAGTACCCGCCCGGCGATGACGAACTGCACATCCTCGCGCCGCCCCAGCTCGCGCACGGTATCCCACCCGGCCACCGGCTCGTCGGCCGCCATATTGCTCAGCACGGTCAGGTGGCTGGCATTGCGCACGTCAAACGGTCCCTGCTGGCGCAGGCGGCGTGCCATCTCTCCTGGCAGGGCGGTGGCCAGATCCTGCAGGTCATTGGCCTCGGCCGGGTTGACCACATAAAAATAGGTGGTCAGCAGCTTGCGCCGCAGCACCCGCCCCGCCGGCATGCCGCAATTGGCATTCTGCGCCGGCTTGGGCGCACTGCCCACCGGGCCGGCGGCACTGGCTTGCGGGTCTATGCTCAGCCGCACGTGATACACGCCGTCACTGCTGTACTCCTGCAGTATCCTGACCTTGCCCTGCAGCGATGGCGCAGACAGCACGCTGCTTTCGCTGACATTGCCCGACTCCATCAGCTGCAGCGATTGCAGCTCGGCACCATTGCTGATGGCCGCCTGCTGCAAGGCATCACGAATCGCCATTTCACGCGCAGCCGGACTGCCGGCATCCATGGCGGCCATGCCTTCGGCGACAATCGGCGCGGCCCACACCGGGGCACACAAAGCAAAAGCCGCCACAAGGGCGGCAACTTGGCGGGTAAGCAAACGTATCGTCATCAGTGAGCTACGTAAAAATTGCTTTCGTAACGTGAGGCTCCGCAGTTGCCTTCGGCGCACTCGACCCCGGCAACACCGTTCTGCTGGGCTGCCTTCATCACACTACCAGTTTTTTCCAGCGCATTCTTGTATTGCTTGTAGAAATCCTGATCCAGGGTGATTTCGGCCACGGCCTCACTGGTGCCATCCGGCAGCATGCTGGTGGACACCATGCGCACGCCGCGCAGATAGGCATCGACATAGGTGCGGAAACCATCGCTGGTGGCCACCATATTGGCCACCGAGCTGTTACCCACCAGTTTCATGCCCTGCACCTGTTCGGCAATGGAGCGGAAAGCATCCAGCCGCGCGGCGCGCATCGACAGCAGCTTGCGCTGCGACGGGGTCAGCGCCGAGGTATAAGGTGCGGCACCATTGCCGGTGGCGCGGATGGTGACCGGGGCATAGGGATTCACTTCCTTCACCACCACTTTGGGGGCTTCCGGTTCGATACCGGCGCCGGCATAGCCCACACCGGTGTAACTGCCGCTGCTGGCAGGCGGCTCGGCCAGCGGGCGCATGGCTGACTCGGCAGTGGGCTGGCTGGCGGAGGCGCAGGCAGTCAGGCCCAGCAACAGGGATACGGCGGCCATACGGCGAGTGCAGGTGTTCATGGCGATTACCATTTCTACTTGTTCTGGATGCGGATTGCGGACGGTCCATGCCGCAGCGTCAGCATTATATCGGCTGACGGCGGGTAAACTTGAGTTAATTTTTGTCAGAGCGCCTGAGCCGACTGCACGGCGCGCTGCCACTGCCGGGCCGAGGAAAAACCCGCCGCCAGCGCCGCCTTTTCCTTGGACAGGCCGGCGGCACGCCATTGCCCGGCCAGCGCGGCGCGCAGTGCCAGATGATAATCGTGCACCGACACCCCGGCATGTTCGCGGAACAGCCGCGACAGATGGCGTGGACTGACATGCACCTGGCTGGCCAGGGCCGGCAGGCTCCAGTCATCCTGCGGCCTGGCGGCAATCAGGTCCTGCACCTTGTGCACCGCCGGATGCAGGTGATTGCGATGGGCCAGCCAGGGCGAAAGCTGGGCATCCTGCCCGGCGCGGCGGAAGTACACCACCATTTCCCGCGCCACATCGCGGGCAATGGCCGGCGACGCCAGCTGGCTGATCAGATACAGCGCCAGATCGATGCCGGCGGTGATGCCGGCACTGGTCCACAGCCGGCCATCCTGCACGAACACCCGGTTCTCCTGCACCCGGGCGCTGGCATCGCTGGCTTGCAGGCGCGCAATCAGGCTGTGATGGGTGGTGCACTGCCGCCCCGCCAGCAGGCCGGCCGAGCCAGCCAGCAAGGCCGCAGAGCAGATGGTGGCCAGCAGATGACGCTGCGGATCGACACAGGCAGCCAGCCAGCGCACGATCTGCCGCGCCTCGGGCATGACATATGCCTCGGCCGAGCAATCGGCACCGGGGACGATGATCAGGCTGTCATCCGGCAGTTGCTGTGGCAGTGCGGCCATGCCGCCCAGTGGCAAACCCAGCGAGCAGCGCACCTGCGGCTCCACCGCGGCGTAATGCAGATGGAAATCCGCGCCAAACTCGCTGGCAATGCGCATGGCCTCGGCTGGGCCGGCAAAGTCCAGCAGCATGAAACGCGGCGGCAGGACAAACCAGACCTCACGCGCCATGGGCCACCGTCCCGCGCCGCCAGCGCGCCAGCACCATGCCGCCAAACACGTTCACCACCAGCCCGGCCAGCAACATCACGCTGCCCGCCGCCTGCAACAGACTGAGCCGCTCGCCCAGCAATAGCGCGGAGGTGAGTACGCCCACCACCGGCACCAGCAGGGAGAACGGAGCCACCTTGTTGGCCGGATGGCGGCTGAGCAGGCGGCTCCACATGCCATAGCCCAGCAAGGTGGCCATGAAGGCGAGATAAGCCACCGCCAGGAAAGAACCGAGCGAAAAATGACGCAGCGCCAGCTCCATGCGCGCCGGCCCTTCCAGCCACCACGACATGGCCAGATAAGGCAGCGGCGGCACCAGGCTGGACCACACCACCAGGTTGAGCGGCTGCACCGTGTGCCCCGCCTTGCCCATCAGCCGCACGATGATGTTGGACGAGGCCCAGCAGACAGCCGCCGCCAGTGTCAGACCAAAACCGATGGCGGTCATGCTGCCGCCCTTGGCCAGGCCAATCAGCGCGAGGCCAGCACAGGCACACAACAGGCCCAGGATTTGCGCCGCCTGCCAGCGCTCATGCAGCAGCAGCCCGGCCAGAAGCAGGGTAAAGAAGGCTTGCGACTGCAACACCACCGAGGCAAGGCCGGCCGGCATGCCCAGCTTGATGGCAGAAAACAGGAAGGCAAACTGGCCAAAGCCCACGCACAAGCCATAGGCCACCACCCAGCCCCAGGGCAGGCTGGGCCGGCGCACCAGCAGCACGGCGGGAAAGGCTGCCAGCATGAAACGCAGCGCACCCAGCAGCAAGGGCGGCACATCGGCCACACCATACTTGATCACCACGAAATTGACGCCCCAGATCAGCACGATAGCCAGCGCCTGCAAAACATCCTTCAAGGGCATGAAACTTGCTCCGTAACGGCCGCCGGCCACCGTGGCCTGCCTGCCGGATAAATGGGTCATTTACAGCCGTGCCAGCGCCTGCTCCACCGTGACGATGTCGGCAAAGCGGCCGGCCAGCACCAGCTCGGTCTTTTCGCGGATTTCATCGGCACTGAACAGCCGGCCGCTCAGCGGGTGACGCATGGCAAAGGTGAGCGTGGCCTCGCTGACAAAATCAACGGCAAAGCCCAGATCGGATGCCACCCGCGTGGTGGTTTCGCAGCACTGCTCGGTACGGATGCCCGACACCAGCAACTTGCCGATGCCATGCTCGGCCAGCCAGGGCTGCAGGCCGGAATCCAGCAGGGCATTGTGCACGTGTTTGATGAAGATGGCATCCGGATTGGCCGGCAGCCAGTCCATGGGCCGCACAAAACCACTTGCCGCGGCAAACGGGCCGTCGCCATCTTCATGCAAGACATACAGCACCGGCACCCCGGCCGCCCGCGCGCCGGCAATCAAGGCCAACAGCCGGGCGCGAAATGGCGGCAAGGCTGCCTCGTCCCAGTAATCGCGCTGTAAAAACGAATCCTGTACATCGATGACCAGCAGGGCTGCCTGATGCATGATAGAAGTCCTCGGGAGAAATGTGGACACAGTCTATCGGCTGCCTGCTGCTGGCAGCAGGCCAGTCACGGACAAGACATGGTCAAATCCGGACAAGCTGGCAGGCGGTATCAGAGCGGCATGGCATGGCGCAGCTCGTCCAGCAGCAGATACAAGGCGGTAGCGGCCATCAGCAGCCCCATGCTCAGATTGAACAGCAACAGGCCGCGCGCCGCTGACAGCAGGTGGCGCAAGCGCTCACCCAGCCAGGCCCACAGGCTGATACATGGCAGGTTCACCACGGCAAAAATCACGGCCAGCAGCAAGGCCGCACCCAGCCGCTGGCTGCCATCGGCCGGCATGAACAGGATGGCGGCATTCAGCACCATCACCCAGGCCTTGGGATTCACCCACTGGAACAGCGCTGCCGCAATAAAGCTCATCGGCCGGCCTTCGGCCACGCCTTGCGGCGAACCGGAGCGGGCAATCTTCCACGACAGCCACAATAGATAGATACAGCCGGCCACCGCCAGTGGCAGTCGCGCCGCCTGCAGCCATTGCAAGGCCCAGGCCAGCAGGCTGGCGGTGATGAACACCTGCGCCGCACAGCCCAGGCTGATGCCCAGCATGTGCGGCAGGGTACGGCGAAAACCGTAATTGACGCCGGAACTGGCCAGCATCAGATTATTGGGACCGGGCGTGATCGACATCACGCCCACATAGGACAGCAAGGCGACTTCCAGCATGTCAGGGCTCCGGTGTGCAGGCGCCGGCCATGGTGCGGCGCTTCCCCATCATGCTAAGGCGGGTCTGCCCTATGGTGACAGCCGCAATAATCCACTATTGTCATGGTGACAGTGTCGGGTTTATCGTAACTGTCACCACAGACTATGCCGGGCACTGTCACTGTTGCGGCGACAGCGGCTGCGGCATTGTCTGCCTGTTACCTGTCTTGCCCGGATGCTTGCCATGCCCAGTTCCCCCCAGCCCCGCACCAGCGGCACCAGCGCCACGCTTTACCAGCAACTGGCCGAAGACCTGTCACTGGCGATTGCCCGTGGCACGCTGCCGCCTGGCTCGCGCCTGCCTTCGGTGCGGCGCACCTCGCAAAGCCGGCAACTGAGCCTGAATACCGTGGTGGCCGCCTACCGGGTGCTGGAAGACCGCGGGCTGATCGAGGCCAGGCCGCAGTCCGGCTATTATGTGCGCGCCCGCCTGCCCTCGCCGGCACGCCCGGCCATGATGCAAAGCAGTGCCGCCAAGCCGACCGAGAGCAAGGTGCTGGACCTGATCGGCGCGGTACTGGATGCCCAGCAAACTCCCGGCTTCATCGACCTGGCGCTGGCCTGCCCGCGTGGCAGCGACTTCTACCCCGGCAACAAGCTGGCCCGGCTGATGGGGCAGATACTGCGGCGCCAGCCCGGCATGGTCAGCACCTATGCCCTGCCCCCCGGCTCGGAGCGGCTGCGGGTACAGATTGCCCGGCGCAGCATGGAACTGGGCATGGCCTTGCAGGCGGAAAACATCATTCTCACCAATGGCTGCATGGAAGCGCTGCAGCTGGCGCTGCGCGCCGTCACCAAGCCGGGCGATGCCGTGGGGCTGGAGTCGCCCACCTATTTCAATCTGCTGCCACTGTTTGCCAGCCTGGGCCTGAAGGCGGTGGAGATCCCCACCGACCCGCAGCACGGGCTGTCGGTAGATGCAGTGGAGCTGTTGTTGTCGGAGGGCCGCATCAGCGCACTGGTGGCCATGCCCAACATTCACAATCCGCTGGGCTGCAGCATGCCGCTGGAGGCCAAGAAGCGGCTGGCGCGGCTGGTGAATCACTACCAGGTGCCGCTGATCGAGGATGGCCTGTATGCCGAGCTGCAGTTCAGCGACACCCAGGCACCGGCGGCCAAGGCCTTTGATGAAGACGGCTGGATCATCTTCTGCACCAGCTACACCAAAACGCTGGCCCCGGATTTCCGCATCGGCTGGATGGAGGGCGGCCGCTTTGGCGCGGCCTTGCGCAAGCTGAAATTTGCGTCTTCTGTCGCCCAGCCCATGGTGCTGTCCGAAACCCTGGGCGCGTTTCTGGAATCGGGCGGTTACGACCACCACCTGCGCGCGCTCAAGCGCCATTACGCCCAGCATGTGGAAAAGGTGCGCGGCCTGATTGCCCGCCACTTCCCGGCCGGCACCCGCGCCACCGACCCGGCCGGTGGATTTCTGATCTGGCTGGAACTGCCGGAAGCCTGCGACAGCGTGGCGCTGTTTCACGCCGCCATCGCCGAAAACATCAGCATCATGCCCGGCCCGCTGTATTCGCCGGGCGGCCGTTACCGCAATGCCATGCGCCTGTCCTGCTGCTATCCGCTGGACGAGCGCTATGTCGCCGCCCTCACCCGCGTCGGCATGCTGGCACAGCAGCAACTGGCCTGACAGGGCGAGCTGGCACCCGCTCAGCGCGGTGGTCGCTGCCGGGTCTGGCTGGGCGTTTCGCCAAACAGCCGGCGGTAGTCGTAGCTGAAATAGCTGGGCGTGGCAAAGCCCCAGTCCTCGGCCAGTTGCTGGATGCTGTCGGCCGCCCCCTGCGGTGAGCGCAGCAGGCGGCGCACCTGATTGAGCCTGAGCGCCCGCAAGAAAGGCAGCGGGCTCATGGCGGTGACTTCCTGAAAACCGTTTTGCAGCGTACGCCGGGTCACGTGCAGTTCGCGGCACAGATCTTCCACCGTCAGCGGCCGCGCCGCCGGCTGCAGCGCACGCTGCCTGGCCTGCTCCACCCATTGCCAGTGTCGCTGACTGCTGCTGTCGCGCCCGGCCACCGCCGCCGGCAAGGCTTGCGCCATGGCCAGCAGCAAGGCATCGGCCGAACAATCCAGCAACAGCTGCCGGCTTATGCGGTCTGGTGTCTGCCGTGCCAGCGCCAGCAGCTCGCCCAGTTGCCGGCACAGGGCCAGATGGCTGGCCTGCGGCAGCTGTACGGCGGCGGTTTGCAGCCAGCACGCCGGCATGTCCCGGCCAAACAATTGCAGATGACGCTGCTGCAGCACCGTCTGCTCCAGAACCACGCCATAGATGGTGAAGTCATCCGGGGTGCGCAAGGTGAAATCGCTGCCCCCCATGGCCACCAGCACGGCGGAGGGCGGCACGCTGCGGCCATGAAAGCGCAGGCGCTCGCCACTGCCCGGCGCCGGAATGCCGAACCAGATCGCCCCCGGCCATGGCTGGCACAGCTGAAAGGTTTCGCGGGCCGCGTATTCGCGAAACACCTGCAAACGCCCCAGGCACAGCTCATCCAGCCGGCCGGCAAAACGCCCGCAGGAGATCTGCGCGTAATCCTGCTGCCAGCCACTGATAAAGGCGGCCTGATCGGCGGCGTCTTCTGCCAGTCTGGTGACGAACTGCAGCGCTATTCCATGTCCCAGCGGCTCCATTGCCTGCTCCTGCATTACTGTTGCAGACAGGCGATGCAAGAAGCGCACCAGGCCATTCCCGGCCAGCAGCCGCTGATGGCTATCGTAAATCGGCAATTTCCCTGCTGCGGTGCAAACGCCAGCTCCGCATGCCTCATCCCGGTGCCAGAACCCAGCCGCAGCGCCCATTGCGTGCACCACGGCAAGACCAGCGGCAGGCACGGCTTTTGCACCAACTGTGGCGCTACCCGCCACGCCAGCCATCCGCCACAAATTGTTTTCCGATTTTCGATAACGCCGGCACCAGGGCAGTCCCTAGCATGCACAGCAGGAACCAGTTGCCGCGGCACTGGACAGGGAGCAGTGACAAAACAAGGGGAAATCTGATGAGCAGCAGCAATCATGGCCTGGCGCGCAAGCTGGGCGGCTGGCAACTATGGGGGATCGCCGTCGGGCTGGTGATCTCGGGCGAATATTTCGGCTGGAGCTATGGCTGGGCCCAGGCCGGCACACTGGGCTTTCTGCTCAGTTCCATCTTCGTCGCCATCATGTACACGGCCTTCATTTTCAGCTTTACCGAACTGACCACCGCCATCCCGCATGCCGGCGGACCGTTTGCCTATGCCCGCCGCGCCTATGGCCCGGTCGGCGGCTTTGTCGCCGGTTTTGCCACCTTGTGCGAATTCGTGTTTGCGCCGCCGGCCATCGCCCTGGCCATTGGTGCTTATCTAAACGTGCAGTTTCCCGAGCTGAGTGCCAAGTGGATTGCCTGTGGCGCCTACATCGTGTTCATGGCGCTGAATATCGTCGGCGTCAGCGTGGCGGCGGCCTTCGAGCTGGTGGTCACCCTGCTGGCCATTTTCGAGCTGCTACTGTTCATGGGCGTGGTGTCGCCGGGCTTTAGCTGGGACAACTTCACCCACCACGGCTGGGCCGGCAGCGACAGCTTCAGCCTGAGCGCCGTCGGTGGCATGTTTGCCGCCATTCCCTTTGCCATCTGGTTCTTCCTGGCCATCGAGGGCGCAGCCATGGCCGCCGAAGAAGCCAAGGACCCCAGCCGCACCATTCCGCGCGCCTATGTGGCCGGCATCCTCACCCTGGTGGCACTGGCCATGGGCGTGATGATCATGGCGGGTGGTGCCGGCGACTGGAGCAAGCTGGCCAATATCAACGACCCGCTGCCGCAGGCGATGAAGCTGATCGTCGGCAGCAACAGCGGCTGGCTGCACATGCTGGTATGGCTGGGCCTGCTGGGGCTGATTGCCAGCTTCCACGGCATCATCATGGGCTATTCGCGGCAGATTTTCGCGCTGGCCCGTGCCGGCTACCTGCCGCCGATGCTGGCGGTGATCCACCCGCGCTTCAAGACGCCGCATCGCGCCATCATCGTCGGCGGGATAATCGGCATCGCCGCCATCTTCAGTGACGACCTGATCCAGATCGCCGGCCAGCCGCTGACCGCCAACATCGTCACCCTGTCGGTATTCGGTGCCATCGTGATGTACATCGTGTCCATGCTGGCGCTGTTCAAACTGCGCCGTAGCGAACCCACCCTGGCCCGTCCGTTCAGCGCTCCGGCCTATCCGCTGCTGCCGGGCCTGGCCCTGGCCTGCGCCGTGATCTGCCTGATTGCCATGGTCTGGTACAACCAGCTGCTGGCGCTGATTTTTGCCGGCAGCCTGGCCGTGGCCTATGCCTACTACCTGCTGACCCACCGCCAGCGCGCTGCCGCCGCCAGCGATGTGCTGCTGGAAGGCAATGATGCCGCACGTCTGCAAGCGGCGGTCGCCCGCAGCAAATAATGAAAGGCGGGGTGTGTCCGGCACACCCCGGTAAACCATGAGCTACGCCATCACCATCGGTCCGCGCCGTTACCGCTTTGACGACCTGAAAACCCTGCTGGCCCGCGCCACGCCCTTGCGTTCCGGCGACCAGCTGGCCGGCATTGCTGCCAGCAGCGCCGAAGAACGGGTGGCGGCACAGATGTGCCTGGCCGATGTGCCGCTGCTGACCTTTCTCAACGAGCTGCTGATTCCCTACGAAGAGGACGAGGTCAGCCGCCTGATCATCGACAGCCACGACGCCCACGCCTTTGCTCCCATCCGTCACCTGACGGTGGGCGGCCTGCGCGACTGGCTGCTGTCCGATGCCGCCAGCAGCCACACGCTGGCAGCGGTGGCCCCCGGCCTGACCCCGGAAATGGTATCCGCCGTCAGCAAGCTGATGCGCAACCAGGACCTGGTGTGGGTGGCCAGCAAATGCCGGGTGATCACCCGTTTTCGCAATACCCAGGGCCTGCCCGGCCACATGGGCGTGCGCCTGCAGCCCAACCATCCCACCGATGACGCGCGCGGCATTGCCGCCGCCATGCTGGACGGCCTGTTGTATGGCGCTGGCGATGCCGTGATCGGCATCAACCCGGCCAGCGACAGCCCGGAAACCATCCATACCATGCTGGCGATGATGGACGAGGTGCGCCAGCGCTATGCCATTCCCACCCAAAGCTGCGTGCTGACCCACGTCACCAGCACGCTGGAGCTGATCCAGCGGGGTGCGCCGGTAGACCTGGTGTTCCAGTCGATTGCCGGTACCGAAAAAGCCAACAGCGGCTTCGGCATCAATCTGGCGGTGCTGGGCGAGGCGCAGCAGGCGGCGCAGCAACTCGGGCGCGGCACGGTGGGCGACAATGTGATGTATTTCGAAACCGGCCAGGGCAGCGCGCTATCGGCCAATGCCCACTGGGGGGTGGACCAGCAGACCTGCGAAGTACGCGCCTATGCGGTGGCGCGGCATTTTTCACCCTTGCTGGTGAATACCGTGGTGGGCTTTATCGGCCCGGAATACCTGTACAACGGCAAGCAGATCATCCGCGCCGGGCTGGAAGACCACTTTTGCGGCAAGCTGCTGGGCCTGCCCATGGGCTGCGACATCTGCTACACCAATCATGCCGAGGCCGACCAGGACGATATGGACAGCCTGCTCACCCTGCTGGGCACGGCCGGCATCCATTTCATCATCGGCGTACCGGGTGCCGACGACATCATGCTGGGCTACCAGAGCACCTCTTTTCACGATGCGCTCTACCTGCGCCAACTGCTGGGGCTGAAACGGGCACCCGAGTTTGAAGACTGGCTGGAAAGCATGGCCATCACCCGCGCCGGCAAGCTACAGGCGCAAGACCGCCAGCAAGCCCTGCTGCAATTGATGGAGACCTTCCGATGAATGCCCCCCTCCCGCACAGCGGCATCAGCCCGATTACCGAAGACAGCTGGCAGGAATTGGCCAGCCATACCGTGGCGCGTATTGCGCTGGGACGGGTGGGCTCCAGCCTGCCCACCCGCGAAACCTTGCGCTTTGCCCTGGCCCATGCCCAGGCACGCGATGCCGTGCACACCCCGCTGGACTTGTCTGCGCTGAGCGCAGCCCTGCAAGACCTGCAATTGCCCAGCCTGCAAGTGCGTAGCGCCGCCGCCAGCCGCGCGGCCTATCTGCAACGGCCGGACCAAGGCCGCCGCCTGCACCCGGACAGCCGCGCCAACCTGTTGGCTGCCGGGGTGGAGCCCTGTGATGTGCTGTTCGTGGTGGGAGATGGCTTGTCGGCCCGCGCCGTGGCCAGCCATGCCCTGCCACTGCTTGCCGCCACCCTGCCGCTATTGCAGCAGCAAGGTTTGCGCGTGGGGCCGGTGGTACTGGCGGCGGAAGCCAGGGTAGCGCTGGCCGATGAGGTGGGCGAATGCCTGCAGGCGGCCATGGTGGTGATGCTGATTGGCGAGCGCCCCGGCCTGAGCTCGCCGGACAGCCTGGGGGTGTATCTCACCAGCGCACCACGGGTCGGCTGCATGGATTCACAGCGCAATTGCATTTCCAATGTGCGCCCGCAAGGCCTGCCCTACCCGCTGGCCGCCTACAAGCTGGCCTGGCTGATCCGCGCCGGCCGCAGCAGCGGCACCGGGGTGGCACTCAAGGATGGCAGCGCGGCAGAACAAGGCTGGCTGGACCTGCAGAACCGGCTTGCGGCTGCAACCGCACAAGCGGGATGAGTCCATCCTGCACCCGCCAGCGCAGGCCATTTGGCTGGTCGAACATTCCGCTTGGGCGCTGATTTGCGGTAGTATGCACAATGCATCAGCCAGACTGCTGCCACCAGACCGTAAACCAGCCTGCCCTTGCGCAGCATTGCCACACCCCGGAGCACCATGCGGGCCATCTTCCTCCTCAGCAGCGTTGTTTGCCTCAGCGCCTGCAGCAATCTGCTGCAAAGCGGCCAGGATTTGCTGCAATCCCTGAACAAACCTGCCAGCGTCGCCCAGCACAATGATAGGGACTGCCTCATCCGCAAATACCTGATCGGCTGGGGTAAAGAATACAAAGAGGGTAATAGCAGCCCCTTTGTCAGCAGCTACGGCATCATGACCGACCAGGGCAAGTTGCATGTGGATGACGGTGCGGTGTTCCGCGACATCATGAGCCGGCAAGGACAGGAAGTGGCGCTGCTGATGTCCAGCGCAGCAGGAGACTGGATCGTCGATCTGCCAAACAACGACAAGCGCATGCGCCTGCGCGCCAGCGTCATGTGTCATCCGGGCTATCCGCAAGCCTTGTCGCCGGGGGAAAACAGGCCGTGAATGCAGCGCGGTGATGGCCAGGCCAGCGCGTGATTAATTGCAGGAAATGCGGTGCCAAGGCATGGATATGCCTCTCACTCTGGCCAGTAACAGCCATTTACCCGCTATTGCATCAGACAAAACCTTGCAGCGCTTGGCTGTTTTCAACAACAGTAGCTATAGTGTGGTTTATTAAGCGCGGCTCTGAGGCGCATAAAAGTTTAAAAACCATGCAATAAACTGCAAGCAGCCTGCCAGTGCTGTGGCCCTGTCCTTTGCGAGCCATCAGCCGCCACTGCGCCAGCAGAAGTGGCACATCCGCCAGAACCGGCGCTTGCGCTGCACCATTCCAAACATCACCTAGGATGCCTTAGTGTCAGACCTTCTTAAAAAAATCGATGCCAGAACAAAACTGGCGGGGACCAACAAGCTGGAAATCCTGCTGTTCTCCCTGGGTCACGACCAGCGTACGGGGAGAAAGGAAATTTTCGGTATCAACGTGTTCAAGGTGCGCGAAGTCATGCGTACCCCTGAAATCACCTCTGCCCCGGAAATGCCATCATCAGTAGAAGGCATGGTCAGCCTGCGCGGCTCGCTGGTGCCGGTGATCGATCTGGCCAAATACGCCGGCATCGTCACCAGCAACAAGCCGGAAATCATGATCGTCACCGAATACAACGGCAAGACGCAGGGCTTTCTGGTCGAGGCGGTGGACACCATCCTGCGCCTGGACTGGTCCGCCATGCGCGTGCCACCGGACATGATCACCAACCGCATGGCCGGCCTGGTGACCGCCGTCACCGAGCTGGAACAGGGCACGCTGGCCATGATGATGGACGTGGAAAAAGTGCTGGCCGAAACCTCGCTGGTGGACGACGCCCATCACTTCATCAATATCGAACCCATCGAAGAAGAACGCATGATCTTCTTCACCGACGACTCCGCCGTCGCCCGCAAGCAGGTACAGCAAACCCTGGATGC
The DNA here is from genome assembly GCF_016429115.1 of Aquitalea sp. ASV15. Classification (NCBI taxonomy): domain Bacteria; kingdom Pseudomonadati; phylum Pseudomonadota; class Betaproteobacteria; order Neisseriales; family Chromobacteriaceae; genus Aquitalea; species Aquitalea sp. ASV15. The sequence continues at coordinate 112,073 of NZ_JAELTZ010000012.1, forward strand.
CATGCAGGTCAAGTACTCCTTCGCCATCAACGGCATGCGTGCCTGGGAAGAACTGCAAAAAATGGCCATGCAGGCCGAGCTGTCCGGCAAGCGCCTGTGCGAAAGCCTGCACCTGGTGCTGACCGACGTGGAAATGCCGGAAATGGACGGCTATATGCTGACCAAGCTGATCAAGAGCGACCCGCGCTTTGCCGGCATCCCGGTACTGATGCATTCCTCGCTGTCCGGCACCTCCAACCAGAAGCTGGGCCAGTCGGTTGGTGTCGATGCCTATGTATCCAAGTTCGAAGCCCAGAAGCTGTCGATGAAACTGCGCGAAATGCTCAGCCTGGCAAAAAACTAAACCAGACCGGCTCACCACCCGGGAGAGGGACCAACCATGTCAGCCACAGATGCATCCTTGCTTGCCAGTGTCGATGCCCGTACCAAACTGGCAGGCTCCAACAAGATGGAAATCCTGCTGTTTTCGCTGGGTACCCGCGAAACCTTCGGCATCAATGTATTCAAGGTGCGCGAGGTATCGCAGACGCCGGCCATCACCAAAACCCCCAACATGCCCTTTG
>NZ_JAELTZ010000130.1:0-431 GCF_016429115.1 Aquitalea sp. ASV15
ATCTGCGACAGCTGCATGCCCACCTCGCCACCACAGCGGCCCTGCTCGCGCAGGCCGTAGCCACCACCGACATCGGAATGCACGCCGGGGTAGACAAATTCACCCAGATTGCCTGGCGGATAGCGGCCGGACGGCAGGCGGGTGGAGTCCAGTGGAAAGCAGATGCGCTGCTCGTGCGCCGACACCAGGTGTACATGCTGGCCGATAAAGCCGGGGGCCTGCGGCAGCGGCATGGTGTGGTCGGCCCAATCGACATGGCCCAGGGCCGGTGGGCGGATGGCGGCAATGCCTACCGAAGCCACGGTATCGAACAGGCCGACAAACGGCACCTTGACCGGCACGCCAAACAGCCGGTACTTGCCATCTTCGCCGTGCTCGCACAGCTCCAGCAGCCAATGCAAGAAGGCGCGCGCCTCGGCCGCACCACGGGA
>NZ_JAELTZ010000131.1:0-428 GCF_016429115.1 Aquitalea sp. ASV15
CTCACCATCTTCAGCCCGCGCGCCAGCTTCATGGCCCACCATATCGGCGACTTCAACACCTCCTCCACCTGGGCGGCCATCTGTAATGAGCTGTGCTATCGCGTCAGCCAGCTGTTCCCCGACAACTTCATCGGTGCCGCCATGCTGCCGCAGTCGCCCGGCGTCGACCCGGCCACTTCCATTCCGGAGCTGGAACGCTGCATCCAGGACTACGGCTTTGTCGGCATCAACCTCAACCCGGACCCGTCCGGCGGCCACTGGACCAGCCCGCCGCTGTCCGACCGCCACTGGTACCCCATCTACGAAAAAATGGTGGAGTACGACATCCCGGCCATGGTGCATGTGTCCACCAGCTGCAACTGCGCCTTCCACACCACCGGCGCGCATTATCTGAACGCAGACACCACCGCCTTCATGCAATGCCTGAC
>NZ_JAELTZ010000132.1:0-421 GCF_016429115.1 Aquitalea sp. ASV15
CCGCCCCGGCCGCCTCCACTCCCGCCCGCCATCACTGCCCGCCCACCGCCCACCGGCCAGACCCCCCCCACTCCCCCCCGCCCCCGCCGCTGGGGGCTACTGGCAGCTACTCCCCCGAGATCTTCCATGCTGTTGGTAGTTAGGAAGCGTCAGATGTGTTTAAGATACAGCTGTTACCACAGCAACTGTCCCAGCTGCTGTTGCGGCTGGATCCGGCACTGGATGACAGCACGCTGGCGCCGGTGCTCCAGCTGGCGCCTAACCAACTCGCCGACCCAAACAGACATAAACAAGCAACGCGTAAAGAGACAGGTGATTTGCAGGCTTCCCCGGGGGTGGGGGCGCCGGGGGGCTGCGCCCGGGGGTTTGGGGTTGCGGCCGGGCGGCTGTGTGTCGCGCGGGGCGGGGTTGGCGAGCGGGG
>NZ_JAELTZ010000133.1:0-411 GCF_016429115.1 Aquitalea sp. ASV15
CCAGGCCACCGGCAAAGCGTTCGATGCGCCAGGCGGTGAGCAGCGCGGTTTGCTTGACCACGATTTTCTCCACCGTGTCCTCGGCGCAGTCGCGCAGTTGCGCCCAGGCGTTGAAGCGGGTGATGAGTTTATCCGTCACATCAAAAGAGTTTTGCGTTTCCTCACCCATCCAGCGCCAATTCTCGATACTGCCCAGCTTGCCTCCGCTGGTGTCATAGAATTTTTTTGGCACCGTCATTGGCGCACCGGCACGGAAAGCCAGCAGATACATGCGGCGCAGCGCAATCTGCGACAGCTGCATGCCCACCTCGCCACCACAGCGGCCCTGCTCGCGCAGGCCGTAGCCACCACCGACATCGGAATGCACGCCGGGGTAGACAAATTCACCCAGATTGCCTGGCGGATAGCGGC
>NZ_JAELTZ010000134.1:0-411 GCF_016429115.1 Aquitalea sp. ASV15
CCAGGCCACCGGCAAAGCGTTCGATGCGCCAGGCGGTGAGCAGCGCGGTTTGCTTGACCACGATTTTCTCCACCGTGTCCTCGGCGCAGTCGCGCAGTTGCGCCCAGGCGTTGAAGCGGGTGATGAGGTCTGGATTGACAGAAAAGTCATCGGAAACCGCTTTAGGCATCCAGCGCCAGCTTTCGATATTGGCCATTTTGCCGCCGCTGGTGTCATAGCTATCTTTCGGTACCGTGAGCGGCGCACCGGCACGGAAAGCCAGCAGATACATGCGGCGCAGCGCGATCTGCGACAGCTGCATGCCCACCTCGCCACCACAGCGGCCCTGCTCGCGCAGGCCGTAGCCACCACCGACATCGGAATGCACGCCGGGGTAGACAAATTCACCCAGATTGCCTGGCGGATAGCGGC
>NZ_JAELTZ010000135.1:0-410 GCF_016429115.1 Aquitalea sp. ASV15
GGGCAGTAGTCGTGCCGTTATAGGTCTGGCTACCGGTCAGCGTCACCGCCAGCGGGTTGACCGTCATGCTGCCGCTGGCGCCAGTCAGGGTGTAGTCGCTGTCGCTCAGCGTCAGGCTGTTGAAGCCCGACAGGGCGCGGTTGCCTGCGTGGGCGCTGGCCAGGGTGGCGCTGCCACCGACGGTGACGCTGTCCCCTTCGATCTGGTTGCTGACCGTCAGGTTGCTGCCCTGGGCGACGTTCGTGCCGTTATAGGTCTGGCTACCCGTCAGCGTCACCGCCAACGGGTTGACCGTCATGCTGCCGGTCGCGCCAGTCAGGGTGTAGTCGCTGTCGCTCAGCGTCAGGCTGTTGAAGCCTGACAGGGCGCGGCTGCCAGCGTGGGCGCTGGCCAGGGTGGCGCTGCCACCG
>NZ_JAELTZ010000136.1:0-396 GCF_016429115.1 Aquitalea sp. ASV15
CCCCCCCCCCCCCCCCCCCCCCCCCCCCCCCCCCCCCCCCCCCCCCCTTTTTCAAGCAGAAGACGGCATACGCGATCCTTGTTAATGTCTCGTGGGCTCGGAGATGTGTATAAGAGACAGGGCAATGCCCCAGGCCATGTAGCCAAAGCCCAGCAGCACCAGCAGCACGGCCAGCAAGAAACCTTTGAGCATCAGACGCAGATAAAGCATGAACCTTGGGCACAGGGGGAGAGAAACCCTGATTGTGACGCCTGTCTCTTATACACATCTGACGCTGCCGACGAACGAACAACAGTGTAGCGGGGGGGGGGTGGAGGGGGGGGGGGGGGGGGGGGGGGGGGGGGGGGGGGGGGGGGGGGGGGGGGGGGGGGGGGGGGGGGGGGGGGGGGGGGGGGG
>NZ_JAELTZ010000137.1:0-402 GCF_016429115.1 Aquitalea sp. ASV15
CCCCCCCCCCCCCCCCCCCCCCCCCCCCCCCCCCCCCCCCCCCCCCCCCCCCCCCCCCCCCCCCCCCCCCCCCCCTCTTCCTGACCCGGCGACCCCCGAGATCTACACTGTTGTTCGTTCGTCGGCAGCGTCAGATGTGTATAAGAGACAGGGCGAATCCAGCTACTACATCAACAACCAGCAAGTACGCCGCCGCGAAACCGAACACCGCATTGCCGACACCCGCGCCAACCTGGAACGCATCGAAGACCCTGTCTCTTATACACATCTCCGAGCCCACGAGACATTAACAAGGATCGCGAATGCCGTAGTCTGCTTGAAAAACGGGGGGGGGGGGGGGGGGGGGGGGGGGGGGGGGGGGGGGGGGGGGGGGGGGGGGGGGGGGGGGGGGGGGGGGGGGGG
>NZ_JAELTZ010000138.1:0-402 GCF_016429115.1 Aquitalea sp. ASV15
CCCCCCCCCCCCCCCCCCCCCCCCCCCCCCCCCCCCCCCCCCCCCCCCCCCCCCCCCCCCCCCCCCCCCCCCCCCCCCTTCTCCAAGCAGAAGACGGCATACGCGATCCTTGTTAATGTCTCGTGGGCTCGGAGATGTGTATAAGAGACAGGACAGGCGTAGGGCAATACCGGCGATGGTGCTGTGAAACAGGGCCATTTCGTCGTCGCTGGCGTGAACGCCCAGCCGTTTGAAGGCTTCTTTCTTGTTGTCTGTCTCTTATACACATCTGACGCTGCCGACGAACGAACAACAGTGTAGGTCTCGGTGGTGGGGGGGTGGTGGGGGGGGGGGGGGGGGGGGGGGGGGGGGGGGGGGGGGGGGGGGGGGGGGGGGGGGGGGGGGGGGGGGGGGGGGGGGGGG
>NZ_JAELTZ010000139.1:0-401 GCF_016429115.1 Aquitalea sp. ASV15
CCCCCCCCCCCCCCCCCCCCCCCCCCCCCCCCCCCCCCCCCCCCCCCCCCCCCCCCCCCCCCCCCCCCCCCCCCCCCTAATGCCCCCCCCACCACCGCGATCTACACTGTTGTTCGTTCGTCGGCAGCGTCAGATGTGTATAAGAGACAGGCCCTGGCGACGGCCGGCCCGGCCATTGGCCAGCTGCTGCAGCATTTGCGCAGCCGGCATCCGGAAGCCGGCCCGCATTACTGGGGCTGCCGCAGCTGGCCCTGTCTCTTATACACATCTCCGAGCCCACGAGACATTAACAAGGATCTCGTATTCCGTCTTCTGCTTGAAAAGGGGGGGGGGGGGGGGGGGGGGGGGGGGGGGGGGGGGGGGGGGGGGGGGGGGGGGGGGGGGGGGGGGGGGGGGGGGGG